>JAHOYZ010000022.1 GCA_019038695.1 Candidatus Zixiibacteriota bacterium | reverse complement strand
CCACCGATCCGGGTGCGCTGTGGGACGAGAACGCAGCTATATTTACCGTCACGGCTGAGAACGACGCTCCGGTAGTGACTGATATTCCTGACCAGACGGTCGCCGAGGGTGGCAGCTTTGCGACCATCAACCTCGATGATTATGTTTCTGATGCTGACCACACCGATGCCGAGATGGTCTGGACTTACAGTGGTAACATTGAACTGACCGTCGACATTACCGCCCAGGTGGCTACGATTACGATCCCCAGCCTTGACTGGAACGGAGACGAGACGATTACTTTCCGGGCCACCGATCCGGGTGCGCTGTGGGATGAGAACGCAGCTATATTTACCGTCACTAATGTAAATGACGACCCGGTGCTGACAGCCATAGGCTCACAATCTACAACTGAGAATGTACAGTTGACGTTTGGCGTATCTGCCACTGATATTGACGGTGATTTCCCGATCCTGTCAACATCCACTCTTCCCGGTGCGGCTGTATTCACAGATCATGGCAACGGCAACGGCACGTTTGATTGGACGCCGAGTTTCTTGGACGACGGCATCTTCCCGGTTACTTTCTATGCTACTGATGCTGCCTTCCCGGCTGTTATTGACTCCGAGTTAGTCATAATCGTTGTGGGCGAGGCAGGCAACCAGGCTCCGGTCTGGACAACTACGCTGACTGACACCATTATTCAAGAAAACGACGTTCTGGTACTCAATGTCGTCGCAACAGATGCGGACGGCGATAACATCACGCTGTCAGTCAACACTCTCATGAACCACTACACATTTACTGATAACAGTGACGGTACCGGAGTACTAACTTACTCACCGGACTACGAAGACGCTGGCATTGATACCGTTCGATTCATCGCCATTGATGACGGCACACCTGCGCTGTCCTCAATACTGACCGTTTCGATCACAACTTACGAAGTCAACCAGCCGCCGGAGTTTGAACTGGTCGGACCGTTTACGGTGGAAATCTACGATACCCTTGAGTTCGTTGTTACTGCTATTGATCCTACCGACACTTCAGGCGCCAGATTGTTCCTAACCGTTCTCGATTTACCGACTAATGCGTCGTTCATGGACAACGGTGACAACACCGGTAGCCTTTTCTTCGCCCCGGTTCTCGGTCAGGAAGGGATCGATACAGTCACATTCCTGGCCACAGACCAGGGCAGCCCATCCCAAACCGGAAATATGCTGGTCGAGATTACGGTTGTAACTATTAATTTCCCGCCCGAACTCGCCGAGATTGGCACTCAAAGCGTTTTGGAGGGAGACACTCTTACGATCGACATGTCGGCTACCGATCCCGACGGCACTATACCGGCCTTTGAAATTGGAAATGCACCGGATAATTCGACCTTTACAGACAATGGTGACGGCACAGCCCAGTTTGTGTTCTCGCCCGGCTTTTTGCAATCGGGTCTGTACAGCGTGACTTTCAAGGCCACTGACGGTATGGATTTCGACAAAGAAGTAGTCCTGATTCAAGTATACGAAGCTGGCGATCAGGCTCCCGTGTTTACCTATGTTCCGTCTATTGTGGGCACTGAGGGCGACACTCTCGGTGATACTATTGTGGCTATTGATCCTGATCTTGATTCAGTCACACTAACACTGGATGAACTTACACAGCCAGCCAACCTTACCTTTACAGACCAGGGTGACGGAGTGGGCTTGATAGTTTTCCTTCCCGACTTCACTCAGGCCGGGCTTTGGGATATTAACATCATCGCGACCAGTGGTCCCTTGGTCGATACCGTCACCGTCACCATTGACATACAGGAGTTTGGTAACCACGCTCCTACCCTCAATCCGATTGCTGATCAGGAAGGTATGGAATTGAGGCAATTGCAGTTCTCTGTTTCGGCAAGTGATGTCGATGGGGTCATACCAACTCTCTCATCCGGCCCTCTGCCGGGGACAGCAGCATTTGGCGCCGAAGCAGGCATGTTCAGTTGGACTCCGAATGATACCGACTCGGGTTCCTATGATGTCTGGTTCTATGCCACCGATGGTGATCCAACATTCCCGGATGCTATCGATTCGGCAATGATGACGATCACAATCCTTGACACCAACCGGGTCCCATGGATCTACTTTGACCCAATGCAAGAAGATTCCGTGATGGAGGGTGATACTCTCATATGGGTCATGACTGCCGGGGATATCGACGGTCCAACACCAGCCATTGATGCCTATTTGGATGGGTTCCCCGACTCTCTGGCCCCGAACATGTCGATCTATGACTCCGGCAACGGCACGGCCGTGCTGACCTTTGCGCCGGACTACGATCAGGGTGATGACCCTTTCCCTCCCAGGGAATACTTTCTTCGACTCATTGCGATTGACTCAGTTGACCCGGGATTGACGTCGATGTTGTCTGTTAAAACCATAAAGGTCTACAACACTATACGACCGCCGGTAATGATGTTCTCCGATGGTACCGGCCCGATTGACATGGATGAAGGAGATACGCTGACTTTCAGCGTCATGACTTACGATCCAGAAAGTTCCGAGATACCACAAATACATGCTGAGGGAATACCAGCTAACTGCGATACGATGACAGCGGTAGCCACATTGTATTTTGAGTTCAGGCCCAACTTCCAGCAGGCAGGAAGCTATCCTATATCATTTATTTCTCAAAGTATCGTAGCCCCGAACCTTGCCGATACGCAAGTCGTTGTTATTAACGTACTTGAGACTGGTAACCAGTCTCCGTATTTTACCAGTATTCTTCCCGATACAATTACTGTTCACGTTGGCACCCAGCACACCACCTATCTTGAGGCTTTCGATGCGGACGGTGATGCTTTGTCTTTTGATGCCACTGACACACTCCTCGGAGCGGCACTGATCAACGACGGTGGTGGGAATGCGAGGTATGTCTACGATCCGGACTTAGCCGACCTAGGGACGGTCAATGAGGTGCGGTTTATTGTAAGCGACCCGCTTGGACTCGCCGATACTATCATAACTTATTACAGCGTAGTAAGTACCAAGCGTGGCGATGCGGATGTGAGCGGATCTTACAATGTCTATGATATTGTCTTCCTTGTAAATTACCTGTTCCGAGGTGGACCAGCTCCATATCCACTGGAATCAGGCGACGCGGATATGGACGGTTTTATTCGGGTAGCAGACATAGTCTACATGGTCAACTTCCTTTACAGTGACGGTCCACGACCGCCGCAATAACTGCGCCACGAAATCATAACACCAAAGCCCTCAAAAAGGCCACCCGCTTGGGTGGCTTTTTTGTTGCGCCCGGTGTTGTGTAATACTGTTTATGTAAATTGTGTGTGTGAAATCGCTTGACATAATATGGATATCCGCTTATAATAGTAGCGCAATCACTGGAAGTGGTGTGACCAGATCTAATGATCTTACGTTTTTTTTCTCTTAGGCGTTCAACCTTAATATGATGAGGTTCGAAACACTTGCTTAAACTAATACTGGTACTATCCAGATAACTGATTACGAAGAACTTTGACGAAATGGTGTTTTACGAACGCTTGCTTCAACAACCAATTTCTAAGGACGAAAGATCCTTCTCGAAACTTAGCCAATCACCTGATGTGTGGCTCACATTGGGGATTAGGAAAGGAGGTCGTTTACAAAAGAGTTTTGTTATGTATGATTGAGCGTATTGCTTGCGTTTCATGACGTAATTGACGCTTGACCATAAGAACACTTTCCACAAGGTGCAAATTAATTGACTTATTTTTCTCTGAGAAATAGGTTGGGAAAACTCAAACCTCTCGAAAGGAGCAACTGATGACAAGGAAAATATCCTCGTTGTTAATTCTCTCCTTGCTCATGTTCGCATTTCTCGCGATGACTGCTTCGGCCGCCAAATCGCCGGTTCAACGACGGGTGATTGACGAACGAGTTATCAAAATGTCCGAGTATGCGTTCCCTGATGAGCATAATTCTGGTGTAGTATATAGGGATGCTGATTTCGATCAGGCTCTTGGCAGCTTCTCCCGGGCCGAATCACCAGGTACGTTTATGGGCTGGACCAATTACGATTACCAGCATAACGGCTCTATGGGCCGGATGATTGAGTCCAAGACCTCTACCGAGGGAACCTTCGTCCATATTTCTTGGATGTATCTTCCTGGTAGAGCAATCACTGGTGCTGATTCTCGTAAATTTAAATATAACGGCTACAACTTAGGCGCTGAACAATTTGGCTCCGAAACTGCATTGCAGTTGGACGATGAGAGAGCCGGATATGTTAATATCGCCGTAACCAGCACCAACCGTGCTATCGTCGGTGGTCATAACGATATGGATGGCTCCGGTGCCGATGGCGGACCTCTTTTTTATAATCCTCACTTCTATTGGGATTTTTCAGCGCTGGCTTCGACTTTCGAAGGTGAACACGTCCCGAGAGAGTTCGCAGCAATCGGTACCCTGGACGCGGATGCAGAAACTATCTGGCCAAAGTTCGCCTGGACTGAACCCGCTACCGGTGGTCCATTCTTGCATGTACTTTGCCAGGAATCAAAGGCTGCGGCCGGTGAATCAGGAGCTCTCAACTACTACCGTCGTGTCGGTGGAAAACCTGATGCGGAAGCATACTGGGATATTGATGCTTCTTTCACCCTTGATACAGTTCATGTTCTGTCTCATGATATCGCCGCGGACCCAGATGGCGGCAAGGTAGTTATGGTTTGGACGGCACCTCTCCCATGTGTACCTGGTGGCCCTTCCAGTTCCGACAAGACTCCTTGCGATCCCCCGCGGTTTAACCAATGGGATAGCGACGTCTGGTATACGGTCAGTGCAACCAATGGTGATGTCGGCACGTGGTCAGATACGAACATAACCCAATATGCTGTCAATGAATTGGAAGAAGACGGTTATCGTCCGTACGCTGATCTCAGCTGTTTGTTGGATGCAGACGACGACGAATTACACATTGTGTTTGCCGCCAGCTATTGGCCGACGGATGCCTATACTAACAGCAACGCCGGCTACTTCAGGGGACGTATGTTCCACTGGTCTGAAAACAAAAATACACTCCGTGTTGCTCATGCTTATGACTGGGATCAGACAACTTGTACCCCCCCAACCTGGCACCTGAACGTCGCCAGGATGAGCATCTCGCAATGCCGTGGCTTCCACTACATCCTCTTCAACCAATATAACGACGGTGCCGCTGAGCCAGCTATCTTCGATGACTGCGCTGTCGAATCCAATCCTGGGTTCCCGGGCGGTTCTGCAAATGGTGAGCTGTGGGTGGTCGTTTCGGAAGACGGTGGTCTGACCTGGGATGCAGCCCGTAACGTCACGAATTCCTATTCCCCTGGTTGCGACTCAGCTATGGGTGATGGTGGTCCGTGTTGGAGTGACGCCTATCCGTCAATGTCCAGGTACGGCATTACTGTGGGTGATGAGAGTGATGACACTGCCCAGGTCTTTATGTACCCGGGTGAAGACAATACCACTGGTGCTGGCAACTACCTCGACCTCCAATACATTTATGACAGAAGTCCTGGTGCAATTGTCTATGACGAAGGTACCTGGCAAACAGCTGACATAATGTGGGCTCGGTTATCCTGTGTTGACGCGGTATCTAACCCTCTTCTTGGTTTCTTGCCAATAGAGATTGAATGGCCTTCATGGACCAAACATAATCGCCCGGATACTACCGACATCAGGTTAGAGAACCTTGGTAATGCCGCGTTAGACTTTCTTGACACGAAAATCACCCCGTTTAAGCTCACTTATATCACGGATGAATGGCTGGGACACACAATTCCTGAGACGCAAATTCCAGCCGGCTTGGGTAACGTTGTTGATGCCGAGGTCTACGTCAACATGGACGGCGTCATCAATACTCCGGGCACCATTATGATGCTTGAAGGTGGTATCGAATTTGTCACTAACGCTCCGACGTCGCCGGATACTTTCCTTATCAGCATGACTGTTGCTGATACGGTTTATCCACCAACTCCGGATACTCTTTTGTCATCGTGCATCAGTCTCGTAGTCAATAACAATCTTTCAATTGGTGCGGGCGCTCAGGAAGAGATCAGCATGGGCTACGCTGATGACTGTGACACTACTGCCGAATACTACCTGTACCAGGCTTCGCCGGTAATCGGATATAAGAACGAAGGCGAAGCTGCCAAAATGAACTGGTCGATCTTCGGCAATGGCTATGCTGATACTGTCGGCTTCGTACAAATTGGCAACCCATTGAAAGAGGTCGATACATATCAGTACCATGATTACGAAGCCTATGATGCGAAGGCGTATACACTGGATTCGTCAATTATAATTGAAACCAAGACGTTTGCCGTGCAGACCACCGATACCGCTTGTACCGTAATCTGGGAGCGCTTGTTAGTCTACGATAACCCTGACAGAAACGGCGACAATGAGCATACCGGCCTTGTCATCGGTGAAGCGCTTGACTGGGATGTTCCAGGCGATAGTAACATGAACTCGAGCGGCTATGATCATGACTTGTTGTCTATCTGGCAACAGGGTGTCTACTACGCGGACACTTCTATTGATTACCCTGAGGATTGTGGTATTAATTATAACAATTCACGTTATGGTGGAATAACATTCCTCGGTATGTTTGAACAAGATGATAACCCGGATTCGTTTAAATATGTTGCAATTGACGACGGTACCGAGGCCGAGCGTCCGTTCTACAATGCATACACGGAATCGAATGGCCGCTATGTATACGGGAATGACGCCGGTTACGAGAGCGACACGCTCCATATGCTGATGACCGAAACTGAAGGCTGGAAGCCATACACAGATGATGACACAGTAGTTTACGATCTGCATATGGTCATGACATTCCAGCACGACTACACTCTTAAGGTCGGCAAGAAGTTGTTGGTCTGGAAGCAACTCTGGTCGGTACCGATTAGCGACACCGTGGAGACTCCGCCGAAGGGCGTAGCCCCCGCTCGAGTCGCAGCAGTCATCAACGATGGCGTTCGTTGGTATAAGGATGACCTGTGTCCTTGCGATGAACGCGGTAACGTTGATGGTGTAGCTCCTATCAATATTGGTGACTTAACTTTCTTGGTAGCCTTTATGTTCACTGGTGGGGCAGCACCCCCATGTAACATAATGGCTAACGTCGATGGCTCCGGTCCTATCAATATTGGTGACCTAACTTATTTGGTAGCCTTTATGTTCACTGGTGGGGCGGTCCCTCCAGATTGCTCAGTTATACCTTAATAGACAGATAGTTCTTCTGTCTCTCGTAGAATATGGTCGTCCTGGCTTCTGCCAGGGCGATCTTTTTTTCTTGGAATCGGGGCATTTCTCACTATATTAGAGTAACGAAATACACTTGAGCGCAGTTAGGGTTCAAGTCCTGTTGGTTTGGACGTTTATACTTCATTCTGTGTGACCTCGGAAGCACTGACAGACCAAAACTGAGAGTCTCACTGAACCGCCACATATTGAATCGCGTCTATACAGACGGAGATGTAGTGAACTGATCGACCATTTGTGTCGTTATTAATCGTAGAGAGATATGAATCGCAAAGAGATTAGTTTGGAGAATTGTATGCGGAGATTTGGATTGAATTCGTGTCGTTTAACAATGACACTTCTGATGGTGGCGCTCCTGTTCACAGGTACTAGCCACGCTAGATACTATGCTGATCAGGACCAGCCACAGCCCTACGTAATAGAGGGGCGGGTGTCAGTTCAGTTTGAGGACAATGTCGAATTTGAACAATTGGCCAAAGCATTCGGGCGGGTTTCGCTCAACCTCCCGAGCCTGGATCCGATTTTCGCAAAACACGACATTAGTGAGATGAGCAAGATTTTCCCCGGTCGAATAGAGCGTCCGAAGGCGGGATCAGGACTTCATGATCTCACAAGATGGTGCGAACTGCAGTTCCCGGAAGAAATTGACGTATACGATGTCATCAGCGACCTGATACAAAACCCCAATATCCGCATGGCTGAGCCGGTCTGGGCTATTCCTATGACAGCCTCCCCGGATGACCCCCAGTGGTCTTCGCAGTGGGCTATGGAACCTGGCCCGCCAGATCCTTATTTCTACGACGCCTGGGACATTGAGACCGGCTCGAGCAAGATCAAATATGGCTGCATTGATGGGGGCGTTAACTATAATCACCCCGACCTGATGGACAATATCTGGATTAATCCTGGTGAGGACATTGACGGTGACGGTGTTGTGTTTGATGTAGACGACCTAAATGGAGTGGATGACGACGGTAATGGCTACGTCGATGATCTCATCGGTTACGATTTCCTCTCTGGACTCACGGGAGGTTGCTGGGAGGGCGAAGATTGCGGCACTCCCGATCCTGATCCTAATGACTTCGGGGGGCATGGTACTCATGTCGCCGGTATCGCGGCTGCCGCGACCAACAACGGCATAGATGTCACTGGCGTGGCGGGGGGTTGGTATGGGGGACACCGCTCTTATCGTGGTATCCAAATAATGTGTCTTCGTGTTGGTGCTGTAGCTGCTGATGGCCTCGGTTATGTGAACTCCAACAACTGCGCTACCGCCATTGACTATGCTGTCATGATGGGTGCTGACGTTATCAACGCCAGTTGGGGTGGAGCCTACGTCGGCGCCCTTGCCGCCTCCGCTGCTATGACGGCCGGAGTGACTTTTTGCCACGCCGCCGGCAATGATAACATCGATGATCCAGATGACTTCGATGGCGTACCGGGCATGATTTCAGTGGCCTCGGTGGGACCGTATTCGGACATCAAATCATCGTTCTCGAATTACGGTTACTGGATCGATGTCTCGGCACCAGGCGACAATATCCTGTCCACCTATTCCGACGAATACACTCCAACTACTGCTTCCATTGGTGGCACATCAATGGCATCACCCATGGTGGCTGGTCTGGCATTGCTGATTCGTTCCGCTATGCCTTCGCTCACCAAAGCCCAGATTGATTCACTTATCTCGGTCAATGCCGACGATATCACTGCCGTCAATAATCCGGTATATACCGGTATGTTGGGGACCGGCCGGATCAATGCCCTGAGTTCCCTGAGTGGTTTGGCCAACGCTAAGTTTACTGCCGATATTACCGATGGTCAGGTACCACTGACGGTGCAATTTACAGATTTGTCGCCCAATTCACCGGTCGGCTGGGACTGGTCTTTTGGCGACACCTACACCTCCGTTGAGCAGCATCCACAGCATACATATAGCTCTCCGGGAGTTTATGATGTCTCGCTGGTTATTGATGAAAACAATCTGCTGGGGCCAGGAGAAGAGCATCTTGAACATTTTGTTTGGGCCCGCGCCGATACTTTTGTAATCGATTCAGTCGAATTGGTAACCGAATCCAGCGCCGCTATACCGGTCCGCCTGACGAATACGACCCAAGTCAGAGAGATAGTATTTGCATTCAAACTTAGGGATTTTAACGGTACGGTATTTTTCGACTCACTATCAACAGCAGGCACTCGCACAGACTACTTTGCAGAAATGACTACGCTTGCCTCTGATGAATGGACCGAGACTTATGTCTTGAGACTACGCCCCAATATTCTAGGCACTGGTTCCACCTATCTGGTTCCGGATACGGGTATCATCTTCAATATTTGGGTGTCGGTTTCGGATGTGGCTCCAATCGGTCAGGTGGTCACTATTGACACCACCAGGAAAAATAACTACAGTTCCGAAATTGAGACGCGTTGGGGTGACTATTGGCCGGTTCTAATTCCAGGGAAAATTGTGATCGCCTGCCCTCATGGCGACTGCAATTGCGACGGCGAAATTAATATCCAGGATCTGACGGCCCTGGTAGCATATTTGTTCACCGGTGGCGATCCGGTCGATAGTGTAGGTGGAAATGTTAATGGATATGGAGAGATCAACATTGAAGATCTTACTTATCTGGTAGCCTACTTGTTCACGGAGGGTCCTCCACCGCCGTGATCTTAACAAATACTATAAAAAAGGTGGGTTGAAAAACCCACCTTTTTTTTACGCATTCTGAGGTAGTTGAACGTTTTTTATTGACGGGCGCACTAGAGGGTCGTATTATTGGGTGGGGATGAATGTGAATGATGTATTGATGTGAAATAGGAAACTAGTTGGAGACTCTTCCGGGAGGTGAAATGCTGCGAAGTTGATAGTGAAGATAATCTACTCTTATTTGTGTTACGATCAGTTGGATTGGTTGAATAATATGGAGGTTTTGAATATGAGAAACAAACTACTAATTGCAGTCTTCTTGATTGCTATTTGTACTGGCAGTCCAGCATTTGCCGCGCAGCCGCTTGACGACGTATTGGAAGTTGATACGCTTGAGTTTGTTGACTTTGAGGTTGATACCATCGGTGGAACTATGGTAATGGAAATATGGGTATTCAGTGACTATCACTTATCTGGAGCTACGGCCGGGTTCACCTGGAGAGAGTCAAGTGCAAACCTGACTCTTGACACCGCCTATGCCTCCGCATTGCTGATAACGGGTTTTGCAGAAATAGGTCCTTTCGTCTATTTCGATACGAGTCTCACCAAGTCCAATGACAGCTCGGTGGCTCTCATTGGCGGAGCGTCCATATTCTCTCCCGGTATTCCCGCTGCCTCAGTACGCCGTCTCTGGGCGACTTACGAGTTCACGCTGGACTGGTCGCCTGGCGACTCGATTGTAATAGATACCTTGAAATTCAATGCAGGGTCGGAGCTTGCGTTCTCAATTACAACAACAAACCCAGCTACTCTGCGTTTGCCATATCACGAGCGGTATGTATTCAAGGCGGAAACCGATGTAACAGAAGCATCCGCGGGAGACCTCCCGGATAAGTTTGCCCTGAATCAGAATTACCCGAATCCGTTTAACCCCACAACCGAAATTGAGTTCGATGTTCCCACGTTGGCGCATGTGAATATCACGGTTTTCAATATCCTTGGACAGGAAGTAGAAACGCTGGTTGACAAAGAGTTGTCAGCTGGTAAATATACTGCTGACTGGGATGGTTCCGGATTCGCTTCAGGTGTCTATTTTTACAAATTCGAAACCGATACATACACCGAAACCAGGAAGATGGTACTGGTGAAGTAGTTTTTTGAATTTGCGATACAAATATGAAAACCCCCGCTCTGCGGGGGTTTTTCTTTGCGTGCATCTTCTCATGGAGATGCTATTCTGCGATTCCGTGATGTTGGCTTATAACCCGCAAGAATGACACTGTTGACATAATACCTTTCGCCGTCTCACGCTTGAAAAGTCTTTACAAAAAATGCCAACGAAGGTAAATTATTAGGTTATAGTAGTGTTCAATACAGCCGCGACTAGATCGCGCATAAGAGATTGAAAAACATGAGATTCGACACCTTCAAAGACAACTTTTCGCTGCCTGAGGCCGAAGAAAAGATCATCGCCGGCTGGGAGAGGAACCAGACTTTCAAGAAGGCTCAGGAAGCCGCGAAAGACAGACCACATTTCGTATTTTACGAAGGCCCTCCTACAGCTAACGGACGGCCTGGGATTCACCATGTCATATCGCGCACAGTCAAGGATCTCATCTGTCGCTACAAGTACATGCAGGGCTTCAGGGTAGACCGCAAGGGAGGTTGGGACACTCACGGTCTGCCGGTGGAGATCGAAGTCGAGAAAAAACTCAAGCTCGACTCGAAAGCCAAAATCGTAAAATATGGCATTGCTGAGTTCAACAAACAGTGCCGTGAATCGGTTTTCAAATATCTCGACGAGTGGAATGACATCACCCGTCGCATCGGTTACTGGCTTGATCTTGATGATGCCTACGTCACACTGAAAAACGAGTATGTCGAGACCGTCTGGTGGATTCTCAAGAATTTCCACGACCGCGATCTGCTGTACAAAGGTTTCAAGACGGTTCCCTTCTGTCCCCGATGCGGCACCGGTCTGTCAAGCCATGAAGTAGCCCAGGGTTATGAAGAGGTCAGAGATCCGTCGATTTTCGTCAAAGTGAAGGCGACGGACGCTGATTTCAGTTATCTGGTCTGGACAACAACCCCCTGGACTCTGCCATCGAATGCTGCCCTTTGTATGAAACCGGACGCCGATTATGTT
The DNA here is from genome assembly GCA_019038695.1 of Candidatus Zixiibacteriota bacterium. Taxonomy (NCBI): domain Bacteria; kingdom Pseudomonadati; phylum Candidatus Zixiibacteriota; species Candidatus Zixiibacteriota bacterium. The sequence goes on along the minus strand of JAHOYZ010000022.1, from coordinate 92,173 downwards.
CTGGTTGAACACGAGGGTGAAAAATTGGTACTCGCGGAGGCGTTGGTCGAGAAAGTATTCGGTGAACCAAAAAATGCACTTCAGCGCTTCAAGGGGACTGATTTTCTCAAACGACCATACCTGCCGTTATTCGATATTTTCAAGGATCAGGCCGACGGAGCGTATTTTGTCATCAATGCCGATTTTGTTACCCTCGAAGACGGCAGCGGGATTGTTCATGTTGCGCCCGGGTTCGGTGCCGACGACTATGTAGTCGGACAGAAGTTTGGTCTTCCTGTTTTTCAGGCTATCGAAGCCAATGGCATTTTCAAAGATTTTGCCGGGCCATACGCCGGGATGTTTATCAAGGATGCCGACCCTATCATCATCAAGGACCTTAAAATTGCCGGGCGGTTATTCAAAAAAGAAATCTACGAGCACAACTATCCGTTCTGCTGGCGTTGTCATTCGCCGTTGATCTACATCGCGCGCCAGTCCTGGTATCTCAAAACGACCCAGTTCAAAGAACAGCTGATCAAGAACAGCAACGCCATCAACTGGAATCCGGATGAAATCCGTACCGGACGTATGCTCAACTGGCTGGAAAACAACGTTGATTGGGCTTTGTCGCGTGAACGATTCTGGGGCACACCATTGCCGATCTGGATCTGCGATGATCCACATTGTGGCAAACAGAAAGCCGTAGGATCTATTGAGCAATTGAGGCAGGACGGGATCGACGTCCCGGACGATGTCGATCTGCACAAGCCGATGATGGATGAAGTCAAACTCAAGTGTGAATGCGGCGGCACAATGACCCGGGTTCCGGAAGTTATCGACTGCTGGTTTGACTCCGGCGCGATGCCGTACGCCCAGTGGCATTACCCCTTTGAGAACAAGGAAGAGTTTGAGGCTAAGTATCCGGCTCAGTTTATCGCGGAAGCGGTAGACCAGACCCGAGGTTGGTTTTACTCCCTACTAGCCATCTCGACCCTGCTATTCGACAAAACGCCTTTCGAGAATGTGATCGTTTTCGAATTCATCCTCGACAAGAACGGCAAGAAAATGTCGAAGAGCAAAGGTAACGTTGTAGATCCTTTCGAAACGGTCAGAGATTTCGGCGCCGACCCGGTGCGCTGGTATTTGCTCTCGACCTCGAATCTGTGGATGCCAACCAAGTTTGACACTGCCAGCCTGCAGGAAGTTATCCGCAAGTATTTCGATACGTTGCGCAATACTTATTCATTCTTCGCGCTCTACGCAAATATCGATGAAGTCCCCGAGCGTGCGCGTGAAACAGGCCAATCGATTGAGTCCTATCTTGAAGGCAAAGCCGGCGAACCGGACCGCTTCGATCGCTGGATTGTCTCGCGTTTCAATAGTCTCGCCGGGGAAGTCTCTGCAGGACTTGACAAATATGAAATCACGGTCCCAGTTCGGGCAATACAGGCTTATGTCATCGACGAGCTTTCCAACTGGTATGTCCGCAACAACCGACGTCGGTTCTGGGCCAAAGGGGATGACCCCTCCAAGATGCGGGCCTATCTCACGCTGTATAGAATGTTGGTTGGCGTCTGCCGCCTGACCGCTCCGGTTACGCCAATGGTTTCAGAGATGATCTGGCGACAACTGGTGGGGGCGGAGCTGAAGACCAATGGCCAGGAGCTGTCCGTTCATCTGACAACCTATCCCAAGCCGGACCAGAATCTGATTGATACTGACCTTGAAGAATCTATGGGGCTGGTGGAGAGAATCGTCTCGCTGGGACGAGCAGCAAGGTCGCGTCGTAATATCAAAGTCCGGCAGCCGTTGTCACAACTGATGGTCGCTACGCCGGAAGGGCTTTCGTTTGATCGGCTTGAGGAGTATCTGGGGATCATTAAAGATGAACTCAACGTCAAGACCGTAGCCAGTGCTGATGATCTGGACCAGTATATTTCGTATTCCGCCAAACTTAATTTCAAAAAAGCTGGACCTCGTCTGGGCGGGAAAGTCAAGGCAGCGGCTCCGATTGTGGCAGGACTCGACAATGATACTGTTCGCACGTTCGACTCAGCCGGTAAAGTGGAGATCGAAATAGACGGTGACAAGGTCACGTTGACCAAGGAAGAGATTGACGTCAATCGCGATGAGAAAGAAGGATACGCAATCGAGAGCTATGGTGGGGTTACTGTCGCACTTGCCACCGAGCTTAGTGAAGAGCTTGTGGCTGAAGGCTTTGCCCGGGAACTTGTCAGTAAGATTCAGAATATGCGAAAAAGTTCTGGCTTCGAGGTCACTGACCGTATTAATGTATTAGTAAGTGCCTCTGATCGCCTGATAACGGCGGTCGGGAACTGGGAAGATTTTGTCCAGCGCGAGACGCTGGCCGACAGTATTCGCTTTGCTGACGGTGAGACTATTGACGGCAGCACCGAGTGGAACATCAATGGCGAGAAGACAGTCATAGCCGTCTCCAAGGTATAGCGATTGGAGTTGAGCATGAGGACCAGAGAGAAAGAACGGTACAAGAAGAAGCTCCTGGCCAAACGCGAAGCCATGCTGGAAGATAGGGACCACCACATGGACTCACAGGTATCGACCACTATTCGTGAATCGACGGGCGATATCTCTTCCTACTCGTACCACATGGCTGACCAGGGGACCGATGCGATGGAGCGAGAGAAGGCGTTCATGTTTGCCTCACGATCCGGCCGCCTGATCTATCACATTGATCAAGCTCTGCGGCGAATCGAAGACGGGACCTATGGTAAGTGTGCTACCTGCGGCGAAAATATCAGTAAAAATCGTCTGGATGCCGTACCGCACGCCAGAATGTGCATCGAGTGTAAGTCAGCTGAGGAGAAATCCAGACCTGTCCGCAAAAGAAAATAACCCGCTTCTGTGGTCGGTTCTGATTCTGGTCCTGGTCATTGTGACCGATCAGTTGACGAAACTCTGGGCCGTAGCCAGCCTGACCGATTCCCCCTCCGTTGAGGTGTTGGGGCAGTTTTTCATGCTCACCCTCGTCTATAATGAGGGGGGAGCAATGGGCACCAATTTTGGCTCATCCACAGTCTACTTGATTTCATCAATCCTGATTCTGCTCTTTGTACTCTATTACACCTACATCAACCGCGACAGGCCAAGACTGTGTTATGCGTTAGCATTCATTACAGGCGGAGCCGTGGGCAATATCATCGACCGGGTACGACTGGGGCGGGTGGTAGATTTTCTGGATGTTGATTTCTTTGATATTGATATGTTCGGCTACACGCTCCAGCGTTGGTGGACATTCAATATCGCCGATGCAGCTATCACTTGCTCAATCGTCTACTTACTAATCTACGTCATATTCCTGCAACACCGACAGCCATCCGCCCCCGCCAAAGGGGAAGCGGTGCAGGAGTAGACTGTGAAACAGCTGAGTGTCACAGTTCAACAGCATAGATAAGTGATGACAGCGACCATCATGAGAAGGAGAGCCGAAAGCTGACCGAAGATCACAGTCTTACAAAAAATATCTCGATGGGTAAACCACATGTTGTGATACTAGGCGCCGGTGCTAGTAGGGCGGCATTTCCGAAGGGCGATCGCGTTGGGAAGAAGCTCCCCCTCATGAATGACTTGATCGCAACTTGCGGGCTGGAGCAGTCTCTTGAAAGCGATGGAGTTGATTACAAGGGACGCAATTTCGAGATTGTCTTCAGCGAATTGCACGCAAGCGGCAATATTGCTCTCATAGCTAGACTCGAAGACTCATTATTTGAGTATTTTCGTACCTTGGAGCTTCCGAATAGTCCAACGATTTACGATCTGCTTGTTATGTCGCTGCGACCTAAGGATCTGATTGCTACCTTCAATTGGGACCCTCTTCTGTGGCTCGCAATGGGTCGCAACCACCAGTGGACGCGTGGGCCAACAGTAGTCTATCTCCACGGTAACACGGCTTTGGGGTATTGCCCTAAGGATCAGAGAATCGGTTCGTTGGAGCGCAGGTGTTCGGTGTGTGGTGACATATTCACTAGATGTCCCCTCCTATACCCTATCAGCAAGAAAGACTATGCGGATGATCCGTACATCTCTAATGCTTGGGACGTGCTCAAGTCCCACTTGAACCATGCATACATTCTCACGATTTTTGGCTACAGTGCGCCTGAGACCGACGCAGAGGCAATGAAGTATCTTCGGGACGGGTGGGGGCCTACCCACGGGAAGAGATTCTCCCAGACAGAGATAATCGATATTGTAGACCCGAATGAGTTGCAGAGTGCTTTTCGACCGTTTATTCACTCCAATCATTATGAGGTTCACTCAAACTTCAGAGAGTCTATTCTGGCACATTACCCAAGAAGGTCATGTGAGGCATTGTGGAGCATGTTTATGGAGAACCACCCGTATAACGAAATATCAATTCCAGAGACAGACGATTGGAACGAACTGCGGGAATGGTTCAATCCGTTCATCAGAGCCGAGGCAGAAAGTGAAACAGAAAGATGATGTTGTTGTGGCGGAACCGCCAAGGGGTTCCACCCTACTAAGAAATCAGAACAAGTGTCGAAACTGAAGACAGTTTCGACCTACTCAAGACTCAACATCAATACACAAAAAAAAGCGCCCTATACCAGGGCGCTTTTTCATCTATTGTAGAAAACAACTACTCAGATTTCTCTTCCGATTTGGCATCGGCCTCAGGTTTCTCGGCTGGAACTTCTTCGACCTTGGCTTCCGCCTTCGGTTCTTCGGCAACGGCCTCGACCGGCTTTTCTTCCGGTTTGGTTTCCGGCTCAACCGGCTGTGCTGGTTCTTCTGCCTTCTTAGAAAGCTTGTCGCTCAATTGCTCTTTGATTCGAGCTGACTTGCCAGTGAGTTTGCGCAGGTAATACAGTTTGGCGCGTCGCACCGAACCGGACCGTAACTTCTCGATTTTGTCAATATTAGGTGAGTGGAGTGGAAATACGCGCTCGACACCAATCCCACCCGACATCTTACGCACGGTAAATGTTTCGCCGGTGCCACCACCGCGACGACTAATCACCGTACCCTGGAAAACCTGAATACGTTCTTTGTCACCCTCCCTGATCTTCACATGGATCCGGAGGGTATCACCCGAGCCAAACTGGGGATGATCTCCCCGCATATAGCTCTTCTCGATATGGTCAATACGTTTCATTATCTGATCCTTTCGTACCCACAAGTGGGTTTTCTTATTATCGACAATACTTATCTTTCTTCAATTGCTCAATCTCTTTCTTGTCTTCATCGGACAATTCGGCATTCTCCAGCAGGTCGGGCCGATTAGTCAAACACTTGCGCAACGCCTCGCGATGACGGAATCGCTTGATCTCCTCATGATTGCCGGAAATCAATTCCGGCGGAATCTCAAATCCTTCGTACGTCGTCGGCCGTGTATACACCGATGGACCGAGGATTGTGTTCATGTGCGAATCCTCAAGGGCCGACTCAAAATTACCCAGCATACCGGGGATCAGTCGCGCTATTGCATCAATCATTACCAGCGCTGCCGGTTCGCCACCGGAGAGGACATAATCGCCAATTGAGACCTCATCCAAATCATAAAGATTGTTGAGCCGCTCATCCACGCCAAGGTAATGTCCACAGATAATCGTCACCCGCTCACATAGCGAATAGCGAATCGCGGATGGCTGATTAAATACTTTACCAGCGGCCGAAGTAAGGATTATTCTCTCCTTCTTCCCGGTATCACTGCTTTCGCCATGGCGAGTATGCCCCAGCGCCTTCAGGCAACGGTCAAGAGGCTCGATTTTGAGTACCATACCTCCGCCGCCACCGGATGGTGTGTCATCGACTGTGCGATGCTTGTCGGTCGCATAGTCGCGCAAGTTTATTATTTCGATGTCAAAGAGCTGTTTGTCAATCGCTTTCCCGACCAATGACTGCTTCAATGTCAGATTGAAGTAGTCCGGAAACAACGTGACAATTTCAAACTTCATCAACAGCCGTCTGGCTTTTCTCGTTCTCTATCAGTCCGGCTGGATCGACTGTTATCCGTCCGGCTTCTGTATCTATCTCTCGCACAAACTTCTTCACGGCCGGGAAAAGCACTTTCTTGCCTTTCGTCGTCTCAATTACATAGGCGTCGTTGGCGGGATACTGCTCCACATCAACGACTCTTCCCAGCAGTCTCCCAGTCTTTTCCTCTATCAGCTCGCAACCGACCAGTTCGAAGATATAATGGCTTCCTTCGGGAAGCTCCACCATCTCGGTCTTCGGAACCGCCACATCACAATTGGTAAACCGGGCGGCATCTTCGGGGGTGCGAATCCCTTCAAACCGCAACACGGGTCGACCGGAAACGATAGCAGCCGAAACAATCTTTATTTTCTCCCAGTCTCCACGCCTTCGAACCAGGATATCTTTCAGGCCAACAAAACGATCCGGAAAGTCGGTCTCGGGAGTGACATATATCTCTCCATTAAGTCCCCGGGGGCGACCCAATCGGCCGACAACTACGAACTCCTCATCCGACACGATCTGATCCTCACTGCTATCCCGATTCGCCCGCTACCTTTGCGAGCAACCCGGAGCTATTCAGTTTCTTTCTTATCCTCAGTAGCTTCCGGCTTGGCTTCTTCCTCTTTCGCTTCAGTGGCTTTGGCTTCTTCCACTACCTTAGCTTCAGTGGCTTTGGTTGCTTCAGCGGTTTTGGCATCCTCAGCTTTGGCGAGTGCCGCCTTTTTCATCTTGCGCGTCTTTTTAGGACGTTCCGTGATAGTCGCCTTCAGCACTAGCTCTGAGACATCCTCTCCTTTACTGGCCTTGATGTACTTGTCGTTGAATCCAACCTGGGTAAAAAGAGAGTTGACTGTGTTCGAAGGGATTGCACCTTCATCCAGCCAGTAGGTGATCCGGTCTTCGACCAGCTTCACTTTGGCCGGCTTATCGACCGGGTGGTATGTCCCTAAGATTTCCAGAAAACGACTATCGCGCGCCCGCCGCGAATCCGCAGCGACGATACGATAGGTGGGCTGTTTTTTCTTGCCCATCCGACGAAGTCTAATGTGTACGGCCAAAAATCCTGACCTCCGTTTTTCAGGTTTCCACTCAGAAAGGCATCATCCCTTTGGGGAGCCCTTTGAGCTTACCTTTATTCATATTACTAAACATCTTTTGCATACCGTAAAACTGCTTCAGCAGTTGATTGACAGACTGAATGGAATTGCCGGACCCTTTGGCAATACGCCTCTTGCGCGAGCCATCGATCAGACCCGGGTTGCGACGTTCGGCAATAGTCATCGACTTGATAATCGCAACCATACGCTCCATGTCTTTCGGGTCAACTGTAACTCCCTTGAGCGCCTTGCCCATACCGGGAATCATTTTCAGCAATCCATCGAGCGGTCCCATTTTCTTAATCTGGTCCATCTGGTCCAGGAAATCCTCAAAGTCAAACTGCGCCTTGAGCAACTTTTCCTGCATCTCAATCGCTTTGCTTTCGTCCATTGTTTCCTGCGCCTTCTCGACTAAGGAAACAACGTCCCCCATACCAAGGATTCGTGACGCCATCCGGTCGGGATGGAACGGCTCCAGATCGCCCAGCTTCTCACCAGTCGAAGCCAGCTTAATCGGGCAATTTGTAACCTCGCGGATCGACAACGCTGCGCCACCGCGTGCGTCGCCATCAAGCTTGGACAGCACTACACCTGTAATATCAAGTCGCTTATGAAATTCCCCGGCAACCTTGACCGCATCCTGACCCGTCATGGCATCGGCGACAAGCAACAACTCATCCGGTTTCACAAGGCTCTTGATGTCCTCCAGTTCAGTCATCAACTCGTCGTCAATGTGCAGTCTTCCGGCGGTATCAAGAATGACCAGGTCGATAAAATTCTTCTCGGCATACTTAAACGCCTCGTGGCAAATCTCGGGCGGTTTTTTCCCTTCCAACGAGAAATGCTCGACGTTAATCGAATCTGCCAGTACTTTCAATTGTTTCACCGCCGCCGGACGATAGATGTCTGCCGCCACCACCAGTGGCTTTTTGTTCTTTCGACGGTGCATCAACGCCAGCTTGGCGCACAACGTTGTTTTGCCCGATCCCTGAAGACCGCACACCATATACACTGTGGGTGATTTATCTATCGGGGCCAACGGTTCGGCCTTGTCGCCGAGGAGGCGGATCAATTCTTCGTGAACAACCTTGATTACCTGCTGACCCGGCTCAAGCGCCTTGAGTACTTCATCGCCGATCGCTTTTTCCTCGACCGAGGCGACAAATCGTTTGGCTACCTTGTAATTGACATCTGCCTCGAGCAACGCCTTGCGGACCTCGCGCATGGAGTCCTTGATGTTTTTCTCCGAGAGTTTCCCGGCGCCGCGTAACGTCTTAAAGACGGATTCCAGCTTGTCGGTCAGGTTACCAAACATGTCAATAACAGCAATAAAGGTAATGTTCGAATCCTCAACGGGATTCTAACCGCCTCACTCTAAAATGTAACACGCTGTCTCTCTCCACAATTGGCTGGAGACAGACGAACTCAAAAAGCCCATTAATATAGCAAAATCGAAACTTTTGGCAAGAAGTTTATGTCATCCAAGCACTTTGGGTCTTTTTTTGTTGTATTTGTAAGTGGGTGCAGGGCAAGGAGATTTAGGTTTATTAAGTTTTTGGGTGAGGATGATTCACATATCAGGTAATGATATTGGCAAGGATTATTATGGTCCAGTCACGTCAGCGTATGATGAAGATCATCACACTCAGGATTCATTCCTTCAATCAATCGTAATTTCCATCGTCTGTTCCATTTCTTCAGCCGCTTTGATCTCGACGGTCACAAATGTTCCTCATCCCTCATGTACTCACCATACATAAATGATGGTACAAGCCACTGACAACCCGTATCAGTTTTTCGTATCACGGATAGCAGATACCCCTCGCAGCCCTCCTCACCCGTGTCATATCATGACCGACAAAGGAATGCGAGCGCGAGATTGCACTCTTTTGGTTCCGTGTGGGTGCTTCATAACCGTTTCACTTTTTTATTATTAGCTATTGACATTGTTTTGCTTAGCCGATATACATGGCATGTATGACTGGTATCCCTCATTGTTTTTTTCCAGGCTTTTGTCGAGGCTTATGTTCTTCCTGTCAAATCTTTGGAAAAGCTGATTTCGGGGACCGACGCGCAATAGTGCGCATTAACGCTTATGCTGCTGATCACTAAAACCGGTTGGCATGTACAAGCAACTACCGGAGTGTAGAATGAATATCTACATCGGCAATCTGTCGTACGATACGACAGAAGATGGATTGCGACAGGCTTTTGAAGCCTTCGGCGAAGTATCAACCGTTAACATCGTGACTGATCGCGAAACCGGCCGCCCGCGTGGCTTTGGTTTTGTTGAGATGCCCGACCAGGAAGCTGCCACAGCGGCTATCAGTGGTGTGGGTGGTCAGGAACTCGACGGACGCACGCTCAACGTCAACGAAGCACGCCCGAAGCGTGAAGGTGGCGGCGGCGGACGTGGCGGCGGCGGTGGTCGTCGTAGCTGGTAAAAACAGACATTAACATCGCTTTCGGGCGATGACTAATTGAATGTGAGGGAGACCGGTTTAGGCCGGTCTCTTTTTTTGTGGTGGTTGTTGTAGGGCAGAACCCCCTGGTGATTCTGCCAATCCGAGAAGGTGGAACCGCTAAGAAGCTTTTCGTACAAGACTCATGGGGCAGACGAGGGCGTCTGCTGTGCCCATTGTAACCTGGCAAGAATAGGGTAAGGTCTGCTTAGAGTTCGCCGCCGGTCGTTTCAAAGCTGGCTTCAGCCCAGGCTTTGAGACCCCCGACCACATACAGTGCACGGGTATAGCCCAGAGCGACCAGAGTTTTGACTGCCTGTTTGCTCTGCTCCTCGGCGTAACCAACACAGTAGATCGCAACCGACTTGTCAGTAGGAAGAAGATTCGACTGGGCTTCAAGACTATCGACGGAAATCCGCACATCGACAAATGCCATGCGCCTGGATAAAAACTCCCCCTCGGAACGAACATCAAGCACGAACGGATCAGCCCCGGAGGTCACCAACTGATGCAACTCCTGAATTGTAGCCGTTGGCTCCGGTTCCACAGCACAGCCCAGCCACAAACAGCTGGTCAGAATCAACAATGCGATAACTACGTTTCGGTGCATCAGTTCTCACTCACCACGGTTTTGAAGCTATATATCTTCCACTGATCGTGGACTTTGTGTAATCCAAACTTCGTGCGCCATCCACGCGACTGCTCTTTGTCAACGAAAGTAACCTCGACTGTCGCTGTCTCACCGATAACCTCAGCTTTATTTACGATTCTCTGGAGATCAAACCATCGTTTTTTTGTTTTACCTTCGCCGGTAAGATCATCGAGAATCTGCTCGGGACTGGTGAAAACTCTCGGCTTGTTAGTCTGAAGAGCATAATCTTCATTTAGATTACTCATCAACTCGGAGAGATCAAGAATATGAGCCAGCGTAGCGCGGTCATCTTTCTCCATGGCTCCGAACATGGCAATCACTGCTGCTTTGGGGTCGCTGCCCAATTCATTGGCACACGATGGCATCATGGCCAGAATCAGGGCGGTGGCCAAAAGAACAGTAACGATCCTGCGTGTGTTCATCATAGACTTCCTGTCAGAGTTATTCTGTGACTATCGCCCAGTTCTGCACCGGGCGCAAAGGCGTATGATATTTGTAATTGTCTGATATCAAAACCGACACCGAGACCAAGCCCGGCCCAACTGTCCTCGGAATCACTGGTTCGGTAGTTGACGCCAAAACTGTTCCATCCCAGGCGAAGGTAGAACGGGCGCAACTCCCAATATTCTGCGCCGAAAGCCACCACCAGCTTGTTATCAATCGGCAGAATCAAATCTCCAGCGAGAGTAATTGGCAAGCCCCTGGGTCGGAGTCCGACCCCGGCTCGGAAAGTTAAGGGCATAGGATATTTTTCATCACCCAGGCTCGATAACTGCATACCGAGATTCTTTACGGCCAGTCCCAGGCTCATGCGATCGCGCAGTCGAGAGTAGCGAAGACCGATATCGGCGGCTACTCCGAACGCGGAGTATTCATCGACCGACTCAAAGATGAACTTGACCGTGGCGCCATAGGAGATGTTCGGTCCTCTCCGGGTAGCAGCAGAAAAGGCCAGTAGAAGATCACCCCCACCGAAATCGCCCAGCTCCGCGCCGGTCTGATCAGTACGCGTAAAATCGCCGTAGTTGAGATAACTGATCCAGCATCCCAGCGCCAGGTTATCGTGCTGCTTCCGCACATAGCCGAGAAAGCCTGATTGCATATCGACGAAATAATTGTGATAGCCCGCGATAAAACGATTCTCTTCAAGAGAGACAATACCGGCAGGGTTATAGTACAGAGAAGATTCGTCATCAGCCAGGCCTGTGAGGGCTCCGCCCATAGCCACCGCGCGGGCACCTACGTTAATCTTGAGGAATGGGAAACCACTGGTGCCAGCCTTGGAGTGAATACTGCTGGCATAAACAGAACCACTCAATAGGACCGTGATTATAACCAGGGCCAGAATCTTGCTACAATATGATCTCATGGACTATCCTCAGTTTGTCTTATGTTAGCCATCCAAACGGTTCCGGTCAACCAATTCTATCTCAACTTCAATTTCATCGGTAAGGACGTTCACCAACTCTTGGTTGTCTTATTAATGATCGCTTCCACCAGCAGGCCGATAGCAGTCTGCTGTCCGTCCTCTTCGCTTTCTACATCGACCTTATAGATTCCTTGTTGACTGATCCGCTCTTTCCAGATTTCGGACCCATCATTCGAATTCTTTAGGAGAATATCAAAATCCATAGTCACGGCGTATGAAATCACTTCGTCTTCCGGGGTAAACTCGTGTGGACGGCGGTCGTATCGCACCAGAGAACCGACCAGGATGGCCTCGGCATTTTCAGCTGAGACAATCTTCATACTGCCATCGGCGATAAAAGCATCAATAACGTCATCTGTCATGCGATCGGCCAAACCAAACTCGGGCGTTTCATTTTCAAATCGCTCAACCGCAACTGACGTAATAGTAGATTTCCCCCGGGGATTGAAAGTATAGACACCGCAAGAGGCCAATGCCATCACGATGCCGGTCAGGATCACCGTCAGGACGGTCAGTGTACTGGACTTCATACCTTTCCTTCGCATTATGCCCCCACCACCATCTGCCCACCCTTGATAACTTGCGCTACCAGGTTTACAGCGTAGTGGTATGGTAGTTCCCGATAATCAGCCATTTCCCAGATCACTATATCGGCCGGCATGCCGACTTGCAGCTGGCCAATCTTTCCTCCGCGATCAATAGCGCAGGCGGCGTTGACCGTTACTGCCGACAATGCCTCGGCTGCCGTCATCTTCATTTCCAGGGCGGCCAGTGAGATCATAAACGGCAACGACTCGCTATAACTCGAACCGGGATTACAATCGGTCGAAAGCGCCACCGCCACTCCTTCATCAATCATCTTCTGCGCCGGAGCGTACTGTTTACCGGCCAGCGAAAAAGTCGTACCCGGCAACAGTACCGCTATGGTGCCGGCTTTGGCCAGCGCACTGATGCCGCTATCGGAGATATAAACCAGATGGTCAGCTGAAATCGCCCCCATCTCAGCTGCCAGCTCCGCACCGCCGACCGATTTTAGTTCGTCGGCATGAAACTTCAATCCCAGTCCTGCCTGCCGTGCAGCTTGCTGGATACACCGTGATTCTTCGATGTCGTAAACGCCTTCTTCTGTGAAGATATCGGAGAACTCCGCAAGCTTGCTTTCCATCACGGCTGGTAGCATTTCGTTGTTGATGAGTTCAATATATTTGTCGCGACGATCCCGGTATTCGTCGGGGATCTCGTGCGCACCCAGAAAGGTTGGCACCAGGTCAATGGTGTGGGTCTGGTTCAGATCGCGGATCACTTCGAGCTGTTTCAGCTCTGCTTCCATTGACAAACCGTACCCGGATTTTGCTTCGATTGTCGTCACGCCATATCGTAATATGCGATCCAGCCGTTTTCTTGTTTTCTCCAGCAATGTCTTCTTTGGGGTTTCACGCAGATCGCGAACCGAAGCGCGAATACCCCCGCCCGCCTGAGCGATCTCCATATAGTTTTTGCCGGCGATACGCATCTCGAATTCTTTTTCTCTGGTCATAGAGAACACGGGGTGGGTGTGCGGATCGATCAGCCCCGGCGTCACCACCGCCCCTTTAGCATCAATGACAACACATCCTTCAGCCAGAGGGGCTTGCCCTTCCACCTCGTCAGAGTGTCCGACCGCGAGAACCTCAGCCCCGGCAGCGGCTATGCCGCCGTCCTTTATCAGGCCGATATCATTGAGTTGCTTACGACCGAGACGCGGATAAGGACCAGCCATCGTAACCAATTGACCAATGTTCTTGATTAAGAGCGTTGCTTTCTTTTCACTCATGGTTTCATTACCAGATCGATAGAGAATCCCAGGATTCACTCAAGCTGGATGCTACTTCTTCTTCATTGGGATTTTGACTTTGTGTTTCCTCGCAAACTTGACAGCATCGTCATAACCGGCATCAACATGGCGCATTATACCGGTTCCCGGATCGTTGGTCAGAACACGATTGAGCCGTTTCTTCATCATTGCCGTACCGTCGGCCACAATCACCTGCCCGGCATGAATGGCATTGCCCATTCCGACTCCGCCACCGTGGTGAATCGACACCCACGACGCACCTGAGACAGCGTTAAGCATTCCATTGAGCAACGGCCAGTCAGCAACCGCATCGCTGGTGTCAATCATGCCTTCAGTCTCGCGATAAGGAGAAGCCACGCTACCGCAATCAAGATGGTCACGCCCGATAACAATCGGAGCCTTGATTTTACCCTTCTTAACATACGTGTTCAAGATGTCGGCGAACCGCGCCCGCTCTCCGTAACCCAACCAGCAGATACGCGCAGGCAATCCCTGAAACGGAATGCGGTCGTGAGCCATCTTGATCCAGCGCATCAGGGAATGATTATGTTTGAACTCGCGCTGGATGATTTTGTCGGTAGTGTGAATATCTTTCGGATCGCCAGAGAGCGCCACCCATCGGAATGGTCCCCGTCCCTGACAAAATAGCGGACGAACGAACAGCGGCACAAAACCTTCATAGGCAAAAGCGTTTTTCACTCCGGCCGTTTTGGCCTGACCGCGAAGGTTGTTGCCGTAGTCAAAGGTCACACTCCCGCCCTTATGAAATTTGATCATCGCTTCACAATGCTTAGCCATCGCCTTGTAGGATCGTTTGATATATCCTTTGGGGTCTTTCTTGCGAAGACGTTTGGCCTCGGCCATGCTGTACCCTTCGGGAACATAACCATTTAGTTCGTCGTGAGCCGAGGTTTGGTCAGTTACAATGTCGGGCCTAATCCCGCGCCGGTATATTTCTGCGAAGATAGTCGCCGCGTTGCCAACCAGTCCGATTGACACCGCTTTTTTCTGCGATGTAAACTCATCGATCATCTTAAGCGCTTTGTCGAGAGAGCGAGTCTTGATGTCGCAAAAACCTTCTTTTACTCGGCGGGTTATCCGCGCTTCGTCAACTTCGACCACAAGAATACATGCTCCGGCCATAGTCCCCGCCATCGGTTGAGCGCCACCCATACCGCCCATGCCACCGGTGAGAATCCAGCGTCCGGACAGGTCGCCGTCAAAATGTTTGTCCGCCGCGGCGGCAAATGATTCGTACGTTCCCTGAATAATCCCCTGTGCGCCGATATAGATCCAGCTTCCGGCCGTCATCTGACCGAACATCATTAGTCCCAGTGCATCAAGCCGGCGGAACTCATCCCATGTCGCCCAGGCAGGCACGAGATTACTGTTGGCGATCAACACTCGCGGGGCGTAGTCGTGGGTCTGGAATATTCCCACCGGTTTGCCTGATTGTACGAGCAGGGTTTCATCGTTCTTGAGAGATTTCAACGACCGACAGATAGCCGTATAGCAATCCCAGTTGCGGGCTGCTTTACCGATGCCGCCATAGATAATCAACTCCTTCGCATTTTCAGCCACGGCCGGATCGAGGTTGTTGTTAATCATTCGATAGGCGGCTTCCTGATGCCACCCCTGGCACGATATCTTGGTCCCACGCGGGGCGCGGCATTTCTTCGGTTTCATCGCCTTCTCCTTATAAGGTGAGAGTGAATATATGCCGTTGATGTGGCCGGGGCAAGGGCGCATTGGGTGGGGAGGGTATCACTAGTTGACAATAATGGCTGTATAAGTATATTATCCATAGAGAAACATATCTGAGGGGATTTCTATGTTGTTCAAGCAGGCTTTCCAGATCGGGGTTGTTGTTCTCGTAGCAATATCTTCCTCTAACGCATCAGTCAGTCTGAAGCTGGAGGCCACGTATGTTGTTCCCGGTCTGGCACAAGACATTCGGTATGTGAAGTTCAATGACATTGATGGTGACGGACTAATGGAGCTGTTGATCTCGGAGGGAGAGAACGTGCTTCTCTATTCACCCGCATTGGATTCGATTCTATTCCAATACCAGGTTACCGAGGCATACCTGGGCCAGATTCTGTTTGCTGATGTCAATCGCGACTCCGTTCCGGACGTGGTGATAGGCACTTATGCGGAGGGTACGTACTCGACATGGGTGATTACCTTAAACACTTTCGATGGATCCTCCGGTTTCGTTGCAGTATCCCCGCTCAATGTATCCGTAAATAAAACCATGATCCTCATGCAACACTTCATTACAGATCTAAAGGCGTTTGATATCAATCGCGACGGGTACAACGAAGTTCTGTTTTCGTTTGACTCACTGTGGGCTGGCACTGCCGAGCAAGTGGTCGGATCTACCCGTTTGTATCACTCACTTCCCGACTCTCTTATTTGGCGTGGGAAGTTTGAAATAAGCGATGCCCGGCTCGGGCAATATGCGGAGGATGCAGTTGTCATCGCCAGTCGCCGAACAGCCTATGCGATCGACCATTTCGTACATGAACAATCGGAAGATATTTTCCCAATAATATTTAACAGCGACGGCATTTCAGGCCCAAGCATTAGCTATTTCGAGCCGCAGCACTGCTACGGTCATTACCGAACCTTTCTGAATTCGCAGGGAGCTTATTGTGCTGGGAATATAAGCGGCGATGAGTCCGTACTGGAAGTTGTCAGTGTTCACAGTTGGTATCAGTATTGTTCCGAAAGCCTTGGCGGGGATCCGATAATGGATACATCGGGGGCGAATCTCATAATGCATCGCGTCTTTTCGACAGATTCGTCCGAGCTGGCTTGGGCTATGCCAGAAAGCGGGTATCATGCTCTTGCTTTCGACCCGAGCTACCATGGGAAGTTTATTGCTCTCTCCAGTGAAGGCAAGATGGTGATGTTCAGCATCGACGATGGAACTCCTGTTGATAGTTGTGATCTTCCTCCCGGCGAGATGTTCTGGGACTATACTTACAATGATGGCATTCCAGCTTTGGTAATCATGAATGGCAACGAAGTCTCCATCTACAGTGTGGGGGTCTCAACCGGCGTTGATGATGAAACTGATGATTCACATTTGCCCCGAAACTTCTTGCTCCATCAGCCTTATCCTAATCCGTTCAATGCAACACAGACAATCCCGATCACTCTGAACCGCAGATCAACTTTGTCCGTAGAGATCTTCAATCTGTTGGGGCAGAAAGTCACAACGCTGTTCGAGGGTACGGAAGGTCCTGGGGCTAGGCAGTATTCATGGGAAGCCGGGAAGTACTCCAGTGGCGTCTATCTGGTCAGAGTTCAGAGCGGTGAGGAAACCGCAACCAGGAAAGTGGTTTTAATCAAGTAGCTGGCGCTCCTCCCCCCCTAATACAACCGCTCCCTCTTAGCCAGGAACGCATACAACGCTTTGTCGAAGGGCATCGCAGTATCAATAGGATGATAGTCGATATTGGCCTGGCGACAGGCGGAGGCGATTTCGTCCGAGAAAGCACGGACCGCTTTGCCAAATGACCCCCTGATCTGGTACGGCGAAGTAGTAATCTCATCGCCTGTCTCCATATCCTTAAACACCGCCTCACGCGGGAATGCAAAATCCCGCTCGCGAGGATCAAGAATATGAAAGACAATCACCTCGTGCTTATTATAGCGGAAATGTTTCAGCCCACTGATAATCTTCGAGGCGTCATCCAGCAGGTCCGAAAGAATAATCACCAACCCGCGCCGTTTGATCCGGTCGGCCATCTCGTGCAGGGTGACCGAAATATCAGTTTTGTCGCTGGGAGTCTGTGATGCAATCTCGTTTAGCAGAACATGCAAGTGTCCCGACTTGGAGCGCGGCGGAATGTAACGCCGGATGGTGTCGTCAAATGTCACCAACCCGACCGCATCGCGTTGGCGCAGCATCAAGTACGACAACGCACCACACACCAGGCCGGCGTAGTCGAGTTTGCGTATCCGGTCGCCCGACTGGTAGGCCATAGAGGCGGAGCAATCCAGCAGCAGGTAAGCCTTGAGATTGGTTTCTTCCTCGTACTGTTTGATGTAATAACGGTCGCTTTTGGCGTAAACCTTCCAATCAATGTCGCGGATGTTATCGCCCGGCATGTACTGCCGGTGTTCGGCGAACTCGACCGAGAAACCATGGTAGGGGGATTTATGCAACCCGGCAATAAACCCCTCGACAACCATACGTGCCCGCATCTCCATCCCCTTGAGTTTGGAGACGATTTCGGGATCGAGATATTTGCGATGGTCGGTATTCACCGGGACTCCAGACAGTGTCGCCCTTCGACTCCGCTCACAGGCATCGCCTGGTTGGGTAACATTACCGATACTTGCAGTATACGAATGATTTCGTGGGCGGCAGACGCCCCCGTCTGCCCCATTTGAAGTGGCCATACCACTCTAAGACTTCTCCTTCACCGTTTCCAGTATACGGCGGATGATTTCCATAGTATCGACGCCGTCGGCTTCAGCATTAAACGAAGTCACGATCCGATGCCGCATCACAGGATAAGCCGCAAAGCGAACATCCTCCGGTCCCGGTGTTGGACGACCATCGAGAATGGCTTTTGTCTTGGCAGCCAGGATCAAATACTGCGAGGCGCGAGGTCCCGCACCCCAGTTGACCCAGTTTTTGACAAAGTCGAGGGCGTTGGCTTCGCTTGGTCGGGTGGCTCGCACCAGTGCGACCGCATACTCGACCAGATGATCCGACACCGGTACCCGGCGCACAAGTTGTTGAAAGGCAATAATGTCTTCAGCGCCAAGAATCGGGTTAAGATCGTATTGAAGAATCGCCGTGGTTGACTTCACGATTTCTCGTTCCTCAATGTCACTGGGGTAATCGACGAACACGTTGAACATGAAGCGGTCAAGTTGCGCCTCCGGTAGCGGGTAGGTACCTTCCTGCTCAATCGGGTTCTGTGTCGCCAGGACAAAGAACGGCTCCTCGAGACTGTACGTCTCACCGGCAGCGGTAACTTCATGTTCCTGCATCGCCTGAAGCAGTGCGGCCTGAGTCTTGGGGGGGGTGCGGTTGATTTCATCGGCTAGAATGATATTGGCAAAGACGGGACCCTTGACAAAACGAAACGCTCGTTTGCCGGTGGTACGGTCATCATCGATTATTTCTGTGCCCGTAATATCGGACGGCATCAGATCGGGTGTGAACTGAATGCGATTGAACTTGAGGTTGAGAACCTGGGCAAGAGTTGATATTAGCAGCGTTTTGGCCAGACCGGGTACGCCCACAAGCAGACAATGCCCCGCCGACAGCAACGAAATCAGCAACTGTTCGACCACCTCGTCCTGACCGATTATCACTTTGCCGATCTCAGCCTTGATTTTCTGATGAGCTAATTTCAGGTTTTTCATTGCCTCTGTATCGGAAAACGAGTCAGATGATGTCATCTATGAACCTCCAAATTGGTAGTCTGGTGCCGGCTGTCTGTTGCCAGTGTTAGTCTTGTTCGCCTTATACTCGCCAAGGGATCGGCATATCCCTGTAATTCTATAGAATCAAGAGGGTTGCGAGTGGTTTCGAGGGTCTTTGGGAGAACGCGCAAGATGATCCCGCTTGGCCACATGAGTCGATGGCGTTTCGTGCGTGGCGACCGAAGCCGGAAAATACCTTGAAATCAAGGGGTTTGGCGTCCTCTGTGTGATCCAATGCTGTATCTGTATTCTCTAACTTGCTAACTTCCAGCCTCTTACATCTCAGTATACAATGTGGAAAACAGGTCAACAAGCTCCATGCTTATACATCTTATGTTGTGGTGTATCAACGGGATATAATGTTGTTCACAATTTTGTTCTGTTTTCCACATTCCGATCAAGACCTGTGGAAACTACTTACCCTTTGCTTTATCGGACGCAGCTACTTTTTCCGATTTCTCCACCGGTGGTGGCAGAAAGCCGAGGTCTGGCTTAGTACCCTTCATGTTGCAGGCTCCACAGAACAATGCTCCCTGCTCAATCACCAACGATTTTGTGCGGAGATCGCCGTCCATCTCGCAATTGGTCTGCAGTTCGATTTTTTCAGTGGTGACAATGTCGCCATGCATTTTGCCGGCTACGATGGCGGTCTTTGATTCCACTTCAGCTTCCACGATACCGGTGGAGCCAACGGTGACGCAGTCAGAGCAAATGATCTTGCCCTTGACTGAGCCATCAACACGCAGCGCTCCCTTCACATCCACTGTGCCGGTAATCACAGTGTCTTTGCCAATAATAGTATTCATCAGGCCTTCCGTGTCACTGCCATTTAGTTTTTTCATTTCAGTGTTCTCTCAACGGGTCTATGGGTTTGTCGTTTATTCTCACTTCATAGTGCAGATGCGGCGCGGTCGATTGTCCAGTGCTGCCGGACAATGCGAGCCGACTACCCGCTGATACCGCCTGGTCTACCTCTACCAGCAGACTATCGTTGTGGCCATACAGGGTTGTTATAGTGTCGCTGTGGCGAACTACGACCATGAAACCATAGGTACTGTCGAAGGCGGCAAAAGACACTACTCCAGCAGCCGTGGCCAAAATAGGGGTACCTTCCGAGCAGGCGATGTCGATGCCGGGATGGTAATGGTTGGGGTCGTCGAGGTTGAAATCCTGACTGATAAACCCTTGCACTGGCAATCCACTTGGTATGGTCAGATCGACAATTCCCGGTCTTTCGACTACGGCCTGGTGTGGCTTGTCCAGAGCTTCGAAGATTGTTTCATCATCGGGCAACTGTGGGAATTCAAAATCGATTCCGGCCAGTTCAGCCATTCGACCTACCATCTGCCGCGTCTGAATAAGATTCTGTTCGAGCAATTGCACCTTATAGTAGTACTGTTTCAGTCTTTCGTTTTCCTCCCGGAGACGGTCGGTCATCGCTGCTCGCCCTATGATCCCGGAATAGGTAGAAAAGAAGACAATCATGCCCAGGATTACCAGAACAAGTACCGAACCTGCCAAACGCACCAGCCATTGCCGCACACGAAGACCTCTTCGCGGTTGGGCGCCATCAGGCACGAACATAATTGTCACATACTTCGGTTCTCCCATTGTCTACTATCCAAGTTTCTGGAACATCTCTAACAGGCGGTTGAGATCATCGGTGCCATAATACTCAATCTCAATCCGCCCCTTCTTTCGCCCGGTAACAATTCGCACCGAAGTTCCCATCAACTGCTTCAGGTATGACTCCATCTCTGCGATAGCAGGCACCCGTCGTCGCGTGGCCGGTCGGCGTCGAACCCTGGTTGTGTGTCGTTCGACATCACGTACCGACATTGATTCTTCTTCAATGCGACGGGCAAGATGCAGCATCTCCACTTCGTTATCAAGAGCAAGCATTGTCCGGGCGTGACCTTCGCTGAGACGCCCGGCACGTACCAACTGTTTGATAGATTCCGGGAGTAACAATAATCGTATAGCGTTAGCCACAGCGGTCCGGCTCTTGCCGACATGAGAGGCAAGTTCGCTCTGGGTATGGTTACACTTCTCCATCAACGAACGATACGCCTCAGCCGCCTCGATAGCGTTCAGATCTTCACGCTGCAGGTTCTCGATCAAAGCGAGTTCGAGCATGCGTCCCTCGTCGATGTCCTTCATTACTACAACCGGTACTTCATTGAGTCCGGCCAGACGAGCTGCCCGGAATCTACGTTCTCCAGCGATAATAGTAAACGTGGACCCATTTTGTACAACTACCAGGGGTTGCATGACACCATCGCGGGTCAGCGAAGCAGCCAATTGCTGCAACGCCTCGTCATCAAAATCGCGACGGGGTTGCATCGGGTTCGGTGCGATCCGATCAAGAACTACTGTTTTGAATTTGCGGTCGTCAACTTGCTTTGTTGACTCGGTCGGAATGAGCGCATCAAGCCCTCTTCCAAGTACTACCTTCTTCATTGTCCCACCACCTCTCTTGTGAGAGCCATATAATTCTCGGCTCCGGTGGATAGAATGTCGTATAGAATAATCGGCTTGCCAAACGATGGCGCCTCCGACAAACGAACGTTCCTTGATATCACAGTATTATATACTTTGCTTTCAAAGTGGTCGCGCACCTGCGATTGAACTTCGCGCGAAAGGTTCAGTCGTCGATCAAACATGGTGAGAAGAACACCTTCGATTTGAAGATCCGGATTAAGATTCTCGCGAACAAGCTTGATCGTGTTCACTAATTGTCCGAGACCCTCCAACGCGTAGTATTCGCATTGGATGGGGATAATCACCGAATCGGCGGCGGTCAGGGTGTTAATAGTCAGTAATCCCAGTGACGGCGGACAGTCAATGATGATATATTGATACTCGTCGGTAATAGTCGCCAGAGCAGATTTTAATCGACTCTCTCGCGACATCATCGAGACCAGCTCCACTTCCGCCCCGACCAATGATATCGATGACGGCATCAAGTGTAGATAGGCCAGCTCAGTCTCGCACACACCCTCAAGGAAAGATCGGTTGCCAATAAGAACATCATAGATCGACAATTCGATGTTTTTAGAGTCAACACCAACTCCACTGGTAGAATTGGCTTGCGGGTCCATATCGACCAGGCAGGTCTTATATTCGGCGGCTGCCAGACAGGAACTGAGGTTAACGGCGGTAGTGGTTTTACCCACTCCTCCTTTTTGATTTGCGACTGCGATTATTCTGGCCAACCAACACTCCTTGTTGAGAGAATCCACGCGGTGTTCTATCTTGGGGAGTATAGTAGCGGGACACTACCAGATAATCAACTAAAATGTGGGAGGATGCTAAACCTTCCGGCAGTAGAGAGTGACGTTTTTGATTCGTTCCTGCTCATCTTGGAAGCTTTCGACTCTGGATGTGACCGAATCGTCTGGTACGACAAGATCGGACTGCGCGTAATAAATAAACACTCCACCTGGCGATAGTCGGGGAATGATGCGGCGCAACAGACGGGGTGTCAGGCGGACCAATCGCATGGTAATCAGATCGTAGCGCACATCGGACTGTGGAAGGTCTTCGAGAGTAACCGGAGCGATATGGACATTCAGGTTCATCGCATCAGACATGCGCTTTAAAGCAGTGGCTTTCTTCTGAGTGCGTTCAACGAGCGTAGTCTGTGTGATCTCAGAAGTGAGCAGGATTGGTATTGAAGGGAACCCGCCACCAGAACCGATATCAAGATAGCGCTCGAACGAATCTCTGTCGACCGATTCAAGTGGAACAAGAGACTCGGCCGCCAACTGAGGGAGTCCACTTCCGATTGTTTCACGTGAAACAAGGTTGACTCGTTCGTTTTCCTTGGTGAGGAGCGCGAAGAATTCTTCGAGTCGACAGGATGGATCGAGACGGGAGAGCAGCTCGTTCGTCACATAGCGGCAGGGAACGGTCGCATCACTCATCAGGTTCCTTCTTTCTGGCGAAAAACGAAAATCGATAGGATAGCCACATCACCGGGTGTGATGCCTTCTATTCTACTGGCCTGGCCTAGAGAGTCGGGACGATAACGGATGAACTTCTGTCGTGCCTCCGTCTTCAGTCCTGGTACTTCATCATAGTTGAAATCGTCGGGGATAACCACCGCCTCGGCTTTCTTGAACTTGTCAATCTCGCGCTGTTGTTTATCTATGTAGCCGGAGTAGCGAATGAATATCGTTGCCCGTTTAAGCACCTCCCGATTCACACTAACATCTCCATCGAGCTTCTCCAATAGGTCCAGCGCGCTATCGAGAGGAACATTGGGCTGTTTGAGCAGATTCTCTAGGCTTATATTAGTCGTTCTTTGAAAGCGGTGGCCATACTCGCCAAGGTCAGCAACACGCACACGCTTTTTCTTGAGAGACTCGATACAAGATTCCGTCTCGCGTTGCAGCGCTCGGAACACGTCTGATTCCTGAGCAGGGACTAAGCTATACTGCTCAGCATACTTACAAAGTCGGTCACGGGCATTATCTTCCCTGAGTGCCAGACGATACTCGGCGCGCGAAGTGAACATGCGGTACGGCTCAGTTGTCGATCGAGTAGTCAGGTCATCGATCATCACCCCAAGATAAGCCTCCGACCGGTCCGGTACGAAGGGTGATTCACCCTCAATACTTAGCACCGCGTTGATACCTGCCAAAAGTCCCTGAGCTGCCGCCTCTTCATAGCCGGATGTCCCATTTATCTGACCCGCCAGATAGAGACGAGCAATCCGACGCGTCTCCATAGTAGGTCTGATCTGGTGAGCTGGACAATAGTCATACTCGATAGCATACCCCGGTTGGGTCAGGCGGACTTCGCTCAGCCCGGTAATAGTTCTTATCGCTTCTCGCTGTACATCCTCCGGAAGGGCCGTAGAGAAACCGTTGGGGTATATCTCGTTAGTACCGTTTCCTTCAGGTTCGAGGAAGATTTGGTGGCGGTCCTTGTCTGCAAAACGGTAAAACTTATCCTCGATTGATGGACAGTACCTGGGACCGGTGGAATGTATCTGTCCCGAAAACATGGGCGACAGCGTTCTGTTGCGGCTGACGATCTCTTTGGTATGGGCTGTCGTATAAGTCAGATGACAGCATGCTTGTTCGAGGTCTCTGTTGCGTGAGCGATGAGAAAAAAGTGGCGCGGGAGCCTCGCCTAACTGGACCGTACATTGGGACAAATCAATAGTATCACCATCAAGTCGCGGGGGCGTACCTGTTTTCAGTCTTCCGATTTCAAAACCGAGTGACTTCAGCGAATCTGTCAGGGCGTAAGCACCTGGTTCTCCCATCCGTCCGGACTGGATCTGTTTCTCCCCAATGTGAATCAACCCTCCTAAAAACGTACCGGAGCAGACTACTATCGCCTTCGCAGCCACCTCGTGACCGTCTTCGAATACTACTCCTACCGCAGTTTCGTCCCGCGTTACAATCTTGCCTACAAGCCCCTCGATAATTGTGATACGGCTGTCCTGCTTAATTCTATCGACCACGAACCGATTGTAAGCGATGCGATCAACCTGAATGCGGGTGGACCAGACAGCCGGGCCGCGCGACAGGTTGAGCCTGCGGAATTGAATACCAGTAGCATCGGCAGCTTCACCAATAAGCCCCCCAAGTGCATCTATCTCTGTGACCAATTGTGACTTACCTACACCACCAACAGCTGGATTGCAGGACATTAATGCCAATTTGGATTTATCCATGCTAACAATAGCGACTTGTCGCCCCATCCGTGAGGCGACGAGAGCAGCCTCCACACCAGCGTGCCCTCCGCCAACAATCACTATGTCAAAGTCAGCAGTTCTCAGTTTCCATTCTCCAATCATCTCTCAGAGTATTACCCTCAATGAGGAAAACAGCCCATACGTGGGTTTCACGTGAAACGCCCGAAGGGCGCTGCTGGGGGCGCATGTTCACTCCTACTGCAACTTGAAAAGCGCCTGTGCTCATTTGCCAACGCAGAACCTAGAAAATATCTCACCGAGGATTTCCTCATTATATATTCTGCCGGTGATCTCGTCCAGGGGGGTGATTGCCTGGTGCAAGGTAAAGGCCACAATCTCCGGCGACTCACCCTGTCTGACTTGCTCCGTCGCTGATTTGAGCGCCGTTGCAGCCAGATCTAGTTTCTGTCGATGTCGAGCTGATGTGACCACCAGTCCCGAAGTCAAATCAGGCATACGAAGCTGCATTCGTGTAAGAATAGCTTTCTTGAGTGCTTTCAACCCCTTGCCGGTCTGACATGACACACAGAGTGTGTTCTCCATGGTAAGCGGTGGCAGTATCCGTGGCACCTTATGAATTAGGTCTATCTTGTTACCTATCATTATGATACGGTTACTTGCGAGATGGCCGGTGAATTCTTTCAGGCTTTGTTTCCAATCCCGACGTGATAGATCAACTACCCACAGTATCAAATCGGCCGAGTCTATCACTTTCCGAGCTGCCTTATGGCTGGCTTGTTCAATCTGACCACCGCCACTGCGAAGTCCGGCAGTGTCGATCAGATTTACCGGAAAACCACCAACATCAAGCCACTCAGAAAGATAATCGCGCGTAGTTCCGGCTGTCCTGGTTACAAGTGCTCGCCTTCGCCGCAAAAGACGATTAAATAGGGACGATTTGCCAGCATTAGGCGCTCCAGCTATAGCCACTTTATAGCCTTCTTTCAGTAGCCTTCCTGCCACATATGTTTTCACAAGACCTGTCAATCTCTCTCGCAGAGCGTTCAGAGATTCCACGGTACAATCCATGCCTGCTGGCTCGATATCCTCAGCGAAGTCAATCGAAGCCTCAAATTCGGCCATCAGGGAAGTAATCTGCTCCCGAAGGGCGCCAATTTCAGCTGTATATGCTCCGAGAAGGTGCTCCCGTGCCACCGTATGCGATAGACTGGTGTTGGCGCTTATGACGCTTGCCACTCCCTCTGCCTGGGTAAGATCAATGCGGCCAGCTAAAAAGGCTAGTTTGGTGAACTCGCCTGGTTCAGCCACCCGTGCTCCGGAGGCCAGTAACTCGTTCAGGATAAGCTCAACGACCATCCGGCCACCGTGACAGAATATCTCAACCTGCTCCTGACCCGTGTAAGATTTCCCCTGTGGCATATAAACCGCTGTTACTTCGTCAATTGTCACACCATCCGGGTCGAGAAAATGTCCCAAGCGCATCAGGAACGGCTTGGGAGCACTCTTAGTGATGGGCCGGAAGTGCTTTTCCAGCAAATCCACACTCCGCGTGCCGGCCAGACGCACCGCGGCGATGCCACCCTCGCCGGGAGGCGTGATTATGGCTGCAATAGTATCGGGAGAGATGCTCCCGCGAGCGCCACTTTCTTTGTCCTCAGGACGTTTGGACCTCAACATTCTTCAACTTGTTTCGCTTGAAAAGGAACCAGTCCAACAGTGACATTAGCGAGAATACAGTCCAATAAAGAATCAATCCCGACGGCAGACTGTACAACAGGAAGCCCATCATCAGAGGAAAGATATACATCAGAGCTTTCTGTTGCTGCTGGCTGGAGGCCATAGTCAATTTGGACGAAATGAACTGCGTGATGACCATGAAAATCACCAGGATGATATACGGATCGGTAAAGCCGGAAGCACCGCGCGACAGATCATCCACAAAGCCAACAAACGGTGCCGCTCGAAGTAAGATCGTCGCTTGGAAAACTCGGAACATAGCTATCATAAGAGGCATCTGCGGCAGCATCACGAGACAGCCTGACATCGGATTGACACCATGCGTCTTGTACATCTTCATCGTTTCGCGCTGCAGTGCCTGAGCGTCCTTCTTGTGCTTTTTCTTAAGCGCTTCTATTTGAGGTGCCAGGTCCTTCATGGCCTGCATCGACTTGAATTGTTTCATTGAGAGCGGTAGTGTGATGATCTTCACAATGAGAGCGAAAAGAATAATCACCAGCCCATAGTTGGGGATAACGTCGTACAGTTTCGGTAACAGGTACATGATGGCGATAGCGAACGGTCGGAGGATCATGCCAAAGAAAGGAGCGGTGCCAACGTCGAGCATCGCTTCCAGGTCAACATCGTAGTCCCACATTAACATGTAATCCATCGGCCCCACATAGACAGTGAAGCTATCCACAAACCCACTAACACCGGCGAACGGCATAACCAATCCGGCGGTGATACGCTTCTGTTCGACATTGCCGTCGGGAGTTGAAATCTGGCGCTTGCTGCCATAGCCCAAGGCGAGATCAGCTTGACGCCCCTGCGGAATCATTATGGCCGTGAAATACAACGATCGCACGCCAACCCAAGTCGTGTAGCCTTCGAGCGACTGATTAAGCGTGTCACCCTCGAAGTCATCGAGTGCCTCTCGCGATCCTGACTGCATTGCGACCGCTTGCATAGCACCGTAATCTTTGTCGAGCTGCTGCTCGGTAGTTCCCAGTGGCGTATTCCAAATCAACGCGTACTGACGTTCAAACCCCAACTTCTCGCGATCTTCTACTTCAAGGGCAAAGCCGTAATGATAGGCGTCGGGATAGAAGTGATACCGCTTCCGCATGACTCCGCCATCGGGTGACACAAAAGCATACACAACCTCCAGAGTGTCATGAGTCGCATCGTACTGTCCCGGTGTCAGATTGCAACCATAATGTAGTGTTGCTGAAGAAAATGTCCCACCGGCAAAGACAGCATCCGGACCAGCGAGATCCGCCTCAGGCATCATCTCAATGGGCTCGCCGTTACGGTAGTGGTGCTCCAGAAGCTTCATCGAAATTGGTCCCCCACCGTAACTGGTAAGCAGCACCGAGTACTTATTGGTGGAGATTACAATCGTATCAACCCCAATCGTGTCCAGATCAGTGGATTGAGACAGGATCGGGACCAGCTCGCCCGTCTCTGCCAATGGTTGGGGCGTCTGCTCCTGTGCCTGCCGACCGGCCTGGGTAGCGGCAATGGAGTCGGTAACTACTTGTGTTTGGTCCGATTGTGGAACCGGCTCTGTTGGTGTATACAACCCGAGGAATTCCAAGATCGGGTAGTAAAACAGAATAATTGCGACCAGCAGGATGATCAGCGGTAGTGTTTTCTTGTCCAAGATTTCTTCCCTGATACAGTGTGTTTCAATAACTTAACTGAGATCTCCAGTATCTCCTGGAACCGGGTCATATCCTCCTTCGTGCCACGGGTGGCATCGGAGCACGCGTCGTACGCCCAATATGCTCCCGCGCCATGCTCCATGATGCCGAATCGCCCCGGCGGCATACCGCGAACAAGTAGGTTCAAATCGGCAGGATCCTCCGAATAACGGAGACAGCGTATAGCGGTAGAGCGTAATAATCGCCAGAAGCAACCAGGCTATAGGCGACAATCTATCTCTTGACATGTCCGAGCCGCTTGAATGTACGTGATATTTCGGCATTTATGGCAACTGCTCCAGTTGCACCAGCACTGAGCGAGGGCAATACCAGAATCCGGACCGGGTTTGCCAACAGTCCCTTATTGAGCCGGATAGCCTCCCTGAAATATCGCTTAAGCTGGTTGCGGTGTACGGAGTTCCCATGCTTTCGAGACACGATCAAGGCGTAGGCAAAAGTCTCCGAAGGCTCCCAAAACAAGCGGAATCCTGGTGTGGAAACACGTCTACCCAGTCGCAATAGCTTCTGAATGTCACGTCGGTGTTTGAGACTTTCGCGACGGGGAAGCTTATTTCTTGCGACCAACCTTGACGACGAGTCTATTTCTTCCTCTGGCACGACGACGAGCCAATACTCTGCGACCACCCGGTGTAGCCATACGCGCCCGGAATCCATGGTCGTTAAGTTTCTTTCTGTTAGATGGCTGAAAAGTACGTTTCATCTGTAAATCCAATAATCCATTTAATAAAGTTAAGCTTGCAAATATAAGCGATATGTTCCATTCGTCAAGGACAATTTGCGGCTCGTTTTGTGCCTGAGCTAAATCGGACCAGATTTGAAATTTCAGCGATCATGAGTAAACCGGGCATTTTTCTTGAATCATTTGGACTCTTTCGTGCGTTAAATATATATGGAACAGGATGTGAATATTTCTCTAATCTAAGCTTGACTTGAATGAGAAGTTTTGTATATTACGAGGCTGTGTATGCGGAGGATTGTGGCAATTGAGTAGGTCTGGTCATTTGACAAAATCGTCAGTCAATAAGGGGCGTAAGTGGTCTGCCGTGGTTTCGCTAATTGTGATCGGAACCGTTGTTGGGCTGGTGATTTCATCGGCTCTAGACTTATCTATTCCGTCTCGTGCTCAGAGCTACAGCAATATAGCCCAGACCGGCACCTATCCTCTGGTAGATAACGATGGAGTGATCGAGTCCCCTTTTGTTGGGGTTGTGGAGCGTGTCCAGAATGCAGTCGTCAATATTTCGGCCCGATCCAGAGAGGAGAACAAGCCTTGGTGGCTTCGTCAGTCCGGATTTTCAACATCATCCGGATCCGGGTTTTTCTTTCGTGAGGACGGATACATTTTGACCAACAACCATGTAGTTGAGGGTGCAGTCAAAATGTCGGTACGGACAGCGACCGGTTTTCATTATGACGCCACTTTGGTGGGAGCGGATCCGCAGACCGATCTGGCGGTTCTCAAAGTCGAGCCGGAAGAAGATATCACTTTTATTCCTTTTGGCAACTCGGACAATCTGAAGGTAGGCGACTGGTCGATAGCAATCGGTAATCCTTTCCCGCAGCAGGGACTTGATCGTACTGTTACGGTTGGCGTGATATCGGCGGTCGGTCGAAGTCAGCTCAATTTTGGTCATGACACGCCCTACTATCAGTATTATATCCAGACCGATGCTTCCATCAACCCGGGTAATTCCGGAGGACCGCTACTCAACTTAGCTGGAGAGGCTATCGGTGTAAACGCGGCTATTTCGTCGCCTACGGGTGGTTCAGTTGGGATCGGTTTTGCCATTCCCATTAATCTGGCCCGATCAATTGTACCTGATCTAATTGCGACCGGTCGAGCTCATAGAGGTTGGCTGGGTATTTACCTGGGCAACGTTACCGAACGAGAGGCCAAGCGACAGGGACTTGATGCAGTCCGCGGAGTGATTATCGACTCCGTTTTTGCCGGATCACCGGCCGAGCAAGCGGGTATCACGAACGGTGATATCATTACTGCTTTTGATGGCCAGGAGGTCAACGATGCCGCGCAGCTTTCGGTATTTGTATCAACGGTCAAGGATGGCGATAAGGTACGAATCGAGTTGATCCGTGAGGGTATAAGAGAAAGCGTGGTGGCTTCCATTAGTGATCGGGATGCTTTTTTGGCCTCGAATCCTCGAAACTCAGAGCCTGATGATTTTGAGGTTTATCAGTGGCAGGGTATGGAGCTACTGACCTTTACGGAAGAGATATCCGATGCCTTGCAATTCAAACATATTCCCGGAGTTTTTGTTCGTCGCGTGATGTCCGGGAGCCCTGCCGATCGATCATCGATCGCACGCGGTACGATCATCATGCAGATTAATGATGTAGT
Source organism: Candidatus Zixiibacteriota bacterium (assembly GCA_019038695.1). Classification (NCBI taxonomy): domain Bacteria; kingdom Pseudomonadati; phylum Candidatus Zixiibacteriota; species Candidatus Zixiibacteriota bacterium. The sequence goes on along the minus strand of JAHOYZ010000022.1, from coordinate 61,823 downwards.
GGTAGAATCAATTGAAGATGTAGAACAGGTCGCTCGGCAGCTGAGTCGAGCATCCCGTCGAGTTCCCTTGATAGTTCAGGAGCCGGATGGGACGATTGCTCGTAAGGTGCTGCGACCATGATAAAGATATTCCGCCGTGCAGTTATGGCGGAAAGTAACCCGTTAGCGGTTTACAGCTAACTTCTATAGGAAGGAATAGTCGTAAACAGTGGCTAAACAATCCCTAAAGTATCGCGATGAAGATCGGTCTTTGGATCTGTATCTCCGCGAGATAGGGGAAACACCTCTGATCAACGCCGCGCAAGAGGTGAAGTTGGCGCGAAAGATAAAGCAGGGCGATCAAAAAGCCCTGGAAGCACTTACCAAAGCCAATCTTCGCTTCGTTGTTTCGGTGGCCAAACAGTACCAGAATCAGGGTCTTTCTCTGGCGGACTTGATCAATGAAGGCAATATCGGCCTGATCAAGGCAGCCAAGAGGTTTGATGAGACCCGTGGATTCAAATTCATTTCCTACGCGGTCTGGTGGATCAGGCAGGCGATTTTGCAGGCTCTTGCCGAGCAGAGTCGTATTGTCCGGCTGCCACTAAACCGGGTAGGGACGTTACACAAGATCGGGAAGATTTCCAGCCGGCTCGAGCAGGGGCTAGGACGAGTGCCGTCGCCGGAAGAGATCGCCCGAGAACTGGAACTGACCGAAGGAGAAGTTACCGACACACTAAAGATTTCAAATTCGCATCTGTCACTTGATGCGCCTTTTTCGGTGTCTGAGGACAACTCTCTGATCGATGTTCTGGAGGACGAGTTTCAACCACCGCCGGACGAATCGCTGTTGAAAGATTCGCTGCGGCTGGAGATTGACAAAGCGCTTGATTCGCTGACAGTCCGTGAAGCTGAGGTGATCAACCTCTACTTCGGGCTGAGCTACGAAAAGGCGTTGACGCTGGAGGAGATAGGGGCTCGTTTCTCGCTGACTCGCGAGCGCGTGCGCCAGATCAAGGAGAAGGCGATTCGCCGTCTGCGTCACGCTTCCCGCAGCCGTTCGTTGCGGGCCTACCTGAATTAGCCGACCACCACAATCGGCCCTGGACAATAAGCCGCCCCTTTTCGGGGGCGGCTTTGTCGTTGGGGGGGAGTATTCGATCTGATCACAAATAGATGTTGCTCTTCGGAATCTAAATCATACCTTTGATGAAAGAAGGCGGAGGGAGACGAGAGTTGCAACGACGACCATTTTGGACAGACTGGTGGATCAAGTGAACCGGGCAGATTTTATGACAGCAAGGCACATCCCAATTGCCGTCCTTTTGGTTGCCTATCTGGTGGTCGGTGCATATTTCATCGACTGTGGTGGCGGGTACTATGACCATGATTCCATAGAAAAATCGCGTGACCTGGTGATGGCTAAAATATGGCTGATGCTCTCAATTGCATCCGTTGTATTATTAGGCTATTCTGATATTAGTCGCAACTGGAAGCTCTGGTCCTGGATTGGAACTTTGTCTGTCTACTTCGTGGTAACGTACGCTTTGTTGTACAAGGGAACTGACTTCGGGTACGGCGGGCAGTGGGGTGACAATGGCAATAGGCTTGCCCTTGTGACCAAGTTTCGTGATTTTTCCTCTATCTTCCAAGATTGGTATTTCAAGGACCTTCCATCCTTCTATCCGCCGCTCTGGTTTTATGTCTCTGGCAAACTAGCCTGGCTATTTGATTTCGAAGGATACAAAACGATCAAGTACGGCTACTTCGTCATCTACGCACTGTGGCCGGCAGCCCTGTTCATTTGTTGGAAACGAGTGGCCAATAGTCTGGTTGCACTTGTAGTGGTGGTGCTGACGATATTCATGAAGGATCTCTACTTCGATTTCGTGTACTATGAATACATCGCGGCCTCGTTCTTTATTCCATGGTGGCTCTATTTCGTGGAAGACGTGAAGCGAGTCAGGAACAAGGACAGACTCTGGTATGCTGCCGCCGGTTTATCGGGTGCGTTGATTTTCATGACCTTCTACTACTGGTTCTTCATCGGGATCATGGCCGTTATTATTCGCCCGCTGGTTATCCTACTAACAAGAGGGAAAGCCTCGTTCCAGTCACCAGGGTTAGGCCATATGCTGGCTGTGGCGGTAATTGTGGCTGTGTTCTCAGCTGTCTATTGGCTACCACTACTCGTCAGCATCATCCAACACGGCGCAGTTTCAATGCAGAACAGATGGTTCAGTTTTAGTTATATAAGCTTTTCGAATCCATATTTTGCCGCGTCCCTGGGTTCGCTGATCAACTTGATTGGGCTTGGTTATCTCGGCGCCAGGAATTGCAACAGGGCAGCCGCTGGGATGATTCTATTGTTGCTTGGAATACTGTCCCTCTATCTGGTGGAGCGCATTTGCAATCTTAATGGGTTATCAATACAAACCAGAAAACTCACTGGTCTCATGTCGGTATTCCTTGCTGTGCCTTCGGGATACGGCTTGGTGTTTCTAGTTCGCCTGATCAACCGCCGCATACCTTCGTTCGGCAAGATTCTGATAGCTGTTGGAGTCCTGGCCCTATTGTACATAGGAAACGGGCACTCGGAGATCCGGGGGGACAGAAACTACCAGTGGGGAATAAATGACTTTGTGCGGGAACACGAGTTGGATGTTTTTAGATCGGTGGACTACAAAGGTAGCGTCTTTCTCACGAATAGATATGTGGAAGCAGTATACCTTCCCTATTACCTTTTTGTCTGTCCCAACGGCGCTACAGCTCATGCTTCAGCTCAGTACGACCAGAGAATTGCATTTCTAAAGTACCTCAGTACTATTGATAGTGAGGAGCAAGTAGCACTATTGCTAAAACAAAACCGCTTTGACCGGATAGATTACTTCTTCTTTCCGGCCGATGATTCCAATCAAGTTACTTATTATGATATGTATCCATTGTATTTTCCCGGCGAGAATATAAAGCTACGCATAGAGTTTCCTTATACTACGACGGTACAATCTCGCTATTTTGAGCGAAAACATGACAAGGGTATGTTTGCCGTTCATGCTCCCGCCGGTTCGGTAATTGAGATATTTGTCCAAGAGTACGACACATCATCCTTCATTGCCACCAGTTCGGAGTTCAACAGGTTGCAGTTGGCCATAGGTTTCCTTGACAGTAATAAGAGTGATTCGTTACTTCCGTTTTTGGACGAAGTCAGACAGAACCTTGAGACTTGGATCGAATTACGACCAATTTGCGAGTTTGGTGAGGATATTGAACTGGCTGCATTGAAGATATTGCCGAGCGAGGAATCCGGCCGGCAGCAACTCCTCGTAGCTCTCCGTATCGGCAAGCGATTGGCAAAGGACTACAACTGTTTCGTGCATGCTTTTTCTGAGACCAATCAAGATGGATCGAACAGCAAAGCCATGTCGGAGATGATAAACCTGGACATTCATCCGGCCAGATCCACTAGCCAGGCGATAATAGGCGAATATTTGTTTTGCCAGCGGGATATTTCCTTGGAACCGGGGGCTTACACCCTGCATGTTGGCATGTTCAACAAGGATGGCAGACTTAAGACAACCTTCAGATCCGAAGGGCTTGTTGTTCCTTCCTCGCCCCTCGGGTTGTAACGAGGAGATTTGCATTAAACTAACTGAGCTATCAATAGCGCAGGTGACGAGCAAACAAATGTGAAGGCGATCAATATGAACCGTGCTCCTCAAATCCTTTGCATCCTCCCCGCATACAATGAACAGGGGAAGGTAGGCAAAGTCGTCACCAAAGTGACGGCGACCAACGAAGTGGATCGTATTGTCGTTGTTGACGATTGTTCAACGGATAATACTCAGCAGGAAGCTTCCGAGGCAGGAGCAACGGTGATACGCCACGAGGTGAATCAGGGCGTTGGGGCAGGTATCAGAACCGGGCTGACCTACGGACGAGAAAATGGATTTGATATTGCGGTTATAATGTCCGGTGATGACCAGCATGAAGCGACGGAACTGCCCGCCGTTCTTGCTCCTCTTAGAAACGGAGAAGCAGACTTTGTGCAGGGATCGCGGCGGCTCAAAGAGGGTAAAACTGTCAATGCACCTCTTTTCCGGGAGATCACGACACGATTGTATTCGTTGGTGTTCACGGTGTTCACGGGACACCGGATCACCGATGGTACCAATGGCTTCCGAGCGTTCTTCCTGTCTATTCTCGATAACGATGCTATCAATCTTGATCAGGATTGGCTCAATACCTACGAGCTCGAGCCATACCTTCTGTGGCGGGCCGTGAAATCATCCGAGGTGAGAGTTGTCGAAGCACCTGTGACAGTGTATTATAGAGGTGAAACGAAACAGTACTCGAAAATGAGGCCGTTTCGGGATTGGTGGCGTTTGGCGCGACCGCTTGTATTCCTGAGACTTGGGCTGCGGAGATAAGCTTATGACCGATCTTGATTTTTCCGGTAAGAGAGTTCTCGTAACTGGTGGAGCTGGTTTCGTTGGCTCTAATCTGGTTGAACGAGTAGTGCGATGCGGTGGCATCGTTACTGTCCTGGATGATCTGTTCACCGGCTCGCTTGATAATATCGACTCAGGAGTAGATTTTGAGTTTGTCGAAGGTTCCGTAACCGATGAGACCTTAGTGTTCCGGCTGGTCAAGGAAAGCGACTATGTAGCTCACATGGCGGCACGGAATATCATCGTATCCACGAAGAATCCGCGTAGCGACTATGCCGTGAATATTGGCGGGACGTTAAACGTCTTGTTGGCTGCGCGGGAATTTGGAGTGGAGCGTATAGTGTATACGTCATCGGCTTCGGTGTACGGTAATCCGCGGATGATCCCGATTACTGAAGATGAGCGCACGCATACTTTTTCGCCGTATTCTGTTTCCAAGCTGGCTGGGGAGAACTACTGTCATGCCTTCTACGAGACCTATGAAACGCCTGTATCATCGGTGCGTTATTCCAATGTCTATGGTCCCAAGCAGAACCCGAGCAACCCATATTGCGGCGTTATCTCCAAATTCATCGAAGCCATCGATATTGGCAAACCGCCAAAACTGCACGGTGATGGTGAGCAAACGCGCGATTTCACATACGTGGATGATGCCGTCGATGCGACTCTGACCGCGTTGTTATCGCCTAAGAGCGAAGGTATGGTTTTCAATTTGGGATCAGGCACGGAAACACGGATAGCCGACTTAGTTACGATCCTGGCCCGGCTGATGGGCAAGGATGTCACTCCGGAACACATTGATCGTCGTGACATTGATAATATCAGACGTCGCGTACTGAACATAGAGCGAATCCGCACTCGTCTTCGCTGGCAACCGCAGATCGGGCTTGAGGAGGGTTTACGCCGGACAGTGGAGTGGTTCCTGACCAACAAGAAGTAACTTTATAGTTGTAAAGCTGGACGACTTCACGATTAGTCCTGGCGAATGACATATACGGCACTTGGTCTCACTTTACATCCTGTCACCGGTAAGAAGACATCCGGTTTGTTAAAGACAGGTCCAACTATTCGGTAATGACGCGCAATTTCTTCCATATACCAGTAGCGGTCAAGGATGATGGTCTCGAACTGTTTTTTGCTGATTGCTTCCTTGATTTCCTGATCGAGTGCCTGCCTTAATCGTTCTCCTTCAGGTCCAGTGAAATCTAGAATCGAGTGGGAATGAAGATACCTGCCCTTCCCGGCTATAGATGCAAGATGACCATGAAAGGGAAGGAATACTTCGCCATCGATTGACTCTATCATTGCAATTAGCTCCCATCCGGCAGCCTCATCCTCTGCGGTTGGCAGATGTGGTCGAGGATCGTAAGTAAGTATGCCGAACTGAAGGATCAGCAAGAAGGGGACATAGTGCCACACAGTGTGTTGACCGTATTTATCCTTAACAATAGTCAGGAGCCTGTCAACCGCCAGACCGAGCAGAATCGCAAACGCCGCCGCAGCTGGCATGAAAGTATTAATCCAACCGTGAGGTTGAATCCGCGATAGATATGTGGCGCAGATCATTCCACCTGCCATAAGAAAGAAGAAAATCCCTGTTGATCGAAAGTCGTGATGGAGGCGGTTGAACAGGTACCATAGAGAAAAAAGCATAGCGATACCGAACGGTTTGAAGAGTTGGTACCCTAACTTCAGCAACAATATGAAGGGATTCTCTTTGAAGATAATTTCACTGCCCAGATCAAACACGTAGAGCGAATACCAGCCATCATAGGCAATATTGAGAACGACCGTACTCAAGATGAGAATTATAGCAAGCGTGCTACCGGTCCAAAGAACGTGACGCCAGTCTCTTACTAGACCACTCAGAAGTACGGCGGCGGCAATCGGCAGAGCCGACTGTTTGGCCAGAAATGCCAGCGCAAACAGAAGTCCGGCCAGAAGACTTTGTCGTACCGTAACCGTGTGGCGGAAGACATAGATTCCCCCAAGCGTAAGGCACAATGATAGCGAGTCCACTCGGGCAATATCCATAAACGAACCTGTAACTGGATACGTGGCTGCGAAAAAGCCAGCCGCAACAAGAGCCGGTTTCCATGAACCTGTTTCTCGTTTAACGATCATGTAGATCAGTGTAAAGCAACCCAGAGCACTGATAATCGAGATCAGTCTCAAGGGAAGGAATCCAATCCCCATCACAGACGAAATCACCGCTCCTAAATAATAGTACAGGGGTGCATATCTAAGGGGCACAAATTCAAGCGACGGTTTGCAGTACAGAGCCTGTCCATGGAGAATGCGGACGATGTGATCAACCATACTGCCCTCCATCCATTCCAGTTCGAATGGATACTGAGCACGCATGATGGCCAGCACGAGGAAATAGCCGATGAAGGATACTGCTGCTACCACAACGACTGTTGTCGAAAGACTCTCCAGCCGGCCAATGATGGTGTTTTTGGTCACAGCTTCCCTCAGTATACAAGGGTTAGAGTTAAGTCATCCTAACACAGTCCGAGAACGCTCTGCGATTGTCCTCGGAAACCACCAATTCCACTATAGGCAAGTCGCATCATAGCATCAACGATGGCGTCAGTCAAGATTATTGTACTCCCGAGCGATCCGTCGATGAACCAACGCGGACGTTGACAATTCTGACTACACATCCTACAATAGAATGGAAAGATGTTATGCTATAGTCAAAAGGTCCTGTCCGCCATTATTATTACGGCGCTGTTGATTCTGATTGCAGTCCAGCTCCGCACTGCGTGGATGTGCGACGATGCGTACATAACGCTGAGAACAGTCGACAATTTCATCAATGGGCACGGCCTTACATGGAACGTGGGGGAGCGAGTCCAGGCATATACTCATCCTCTGTGGATGTTTCTGTTGTCATTTGCATACCTGTTTACGCGAGAGGCCTTCTACACTACGATAATTCTTTCCATCGTTCTTTCGCTCGCCTCTATCGCTTTTGCTGCTCTGAAGGTGGCACGATCCTGGGTGTCTGGGGTTATGTTGGTGTTGGCAGTTACCCTCTCAAAGGCATTCACGGATTTTTCTACCTCGGGACTTGAGAATCCACTTTCCTACCTGCTTCTTGTATCGTTCATGGTCGTCTACTTCCGCGACAAGCATAACGATCGCGCCTTCCTGGGTCTCTGCCTGTTAGCATCACTGGCGATGCTCACACGACTCGATCATGCTCTCATTTATTTGCCGCCGTTGTGCTACCTGCTGGTCCAGGGATCGACACCCAGGCGATTTATGGCAGGGCTGATGGGATTCCTGCCATTGGTCGTTTGGGAGCTCTTTTCGTTGTTCTACTACGGTTTTCTGTTCCCCAACACCGCTTTCGCCAAGCTAAATACGGGTATTGAAGGTTCCCTATTGTGGGAACAAGGAATAACCTATCTAGTCAATCTCGCCTTATGGTAACCCTATACAGCGTTTATTCTGGCCACTGGAATTATTGTGGGCCTTGCGTCACGCAGAATGAAGTGGGTCGCATTGTCCTTTGGAGTGTTCCTTTACATCCTGTATATAGCTCGCGTTGGCGGCGATTTCATGTCGGGGCGCCTTCTCGCAGTACCATTCCTAGTTGGAATTGTTCTGTTGTCGCGGATCGATTGGTCCCCGTCCAACAAGTGGAAATTTATAACAGCCGTTTTTACACTTGTGTTTGGAACTCTGTCTACAGGGTGTCCTCTCTATCATGGCATGGACTATGGACAGGGCCCGGAGGCCAGATTCTGGGATAATGGCATCAGCGATGAGCGTGCTGGTTATTATCAGAAGACTGGCCTGCTTCTCCAATGCACGGACTCACTGACTCCAAACCATCCGTGGGCAGGTGATGGTCTTACAGCTCGTCAGGCCGGAGACACTGTAATCTATCGGGCTGGCGTTGGCCTAATGGGGTATTTTGCAGGACCCGATGCGCGAATCGTGGACAAGCATGCATTGTCTGATGCACTACTGTCACGATTACCATCGCACCTTCCCAAACGATGGCGCATCGGACACTTCACACGCCTTATTCCTGCTGGGTATCTGCAGACTGTACCAGGTGGGCCAAATAGAATAGATGATCCTGACCTCGCTAAATACTACGATGTCTTGTCTGAAATCATCTCCGGTGATCTCCTCGGAGGTAACCGACTGGGGGAAATCTTCCGGTTCAACCTGGGAGGTTATGACCATCTTCTAGGGAGGTATCTTTCCCGACCTTCGGTGACTATTTCGTATAGCCAGCTTTCCTTGCCCAAGGAAGAAGGTACTGTATGGAATTCAAAGGGTTGTGTTGTTCTACCCGTCACTGGCTTGCGTGTTACCTATTCTCAGCCCCAGTACGCTGAGAGAATCGAGTTGAGTGCTGACTGCAATGATGAATATGAAGTGACTTTCTATCGAGACACAATTCCGCTATCCATAACTCGTATACCACCAAAGTGGATACCTAAGAGAGGTTTGTCTATAAGGCATGCTGCTATTGACACACTTACGACATCAATAGGCTATGATGGACTAGTGATCAAGGGAAACGGAGGTGATGGGTTGTACAGTGTCGGGCACGTGCGGACCTATTAACGGTACAAGGCTTCGCAGAATATGCAACTCTAGTATATTTTAATCTCTTCAAGCAAGTGCTCTAGTTTCAACAGTTGCCATGAAATCAGCGTCGTTGTTGACAATCGCTCGATGACCCCCTACCTTGCGGCTAATTATGGCTTCACCGTTTACAATCAGGAAGGAGTTGGTGCTCCTTGGACGCCGACTCTATGAACGCGGGATGATAGCGGGTACGGATGGCAACATCTCAGTGCGTCTCGATGATGACCGGATTATGATTACACCGTCCGGTCTGGCTAAAGGAAATCTAAATCCCGACGATCTGGTTATTGTCGATCAGAACGGTAAACACCTGCAAGGCTCCCGCACAGCCTCAAGCGAGTACCTCATGCACACCTTTGTCTATCGCAATCGACCCGACGTGCAGGCTTGTGTGCACTCTCATCCGCCCTATGTGACTGCCTTCGCGGTGGCAGGTATCCATTTGGCCGAAGACGTTCTGCCAGAGGTGGTCGTTTCGATAGGAGGGATGCCCCTGACCGATTATGCCCCTCCCGGCACCGATGCCGTTCCCAAGTCTCTTGAGCCGTTCATCGAAAGCAATAACGCCTTTGTCTTGCGTAATCATGGTCTATTAACGGTGGGCCACTCGTTGAACGAGGCTTATCATCGACACGAAGTCGTGGAGCATTATGCCCGGGTAGTACATCTGGCGCGTCAGCTGGGCAATCTTGATAGTATTCCATCGGATGATTTTCAGAGGTTGGAGAAGATGCGCGATAAGCTCGACCAGGCCTGGGACGAGAAGCAGTAGCGCGGAAGGATTTGGCGATGCCGGTCAAAAAAGTTCTGGTGGACAAAGCTGATCGCCTTCATCAATTGCCGCCCGATCTGCTGTCGTTCATACCGGGATTGGCGCGTTCGATCAGAATTAAAAAAACAAGTACTCTTGATCTGGCCACATTTCAATGGCCTGTACCGTTCGAAACAACCTCTTCACTTTCAGCAGATGACCTCCGACCCGCTGACGAATCATCATTGAATGATCTGCGAGAGGCTCTGGCCGGCTGGTACTCCACTTATCATGGTGTTCGTCTGAACCCGAGCCGTGAGATTATTCTGGGACCGGGAATATCCGGGCTGTTGTGGCAGCTCGCGCTTGCCTTTGTCGATCATGGAGATATCGTTTTTGTACCAGAACTCGGTTTACCGACCTATCGACGATTGGCGACAGCGTGCGGAGGACAACCGGTACACTATGGCATCAGTGCTCGTAATCACTGGCTCCCTGATTTTGATCGAATCAATTCCAGACTGGGACGCGTGGCAAGGCTACTGTTTCTCAATACACCCCATAATCCGACCGGAGCCGAGCTAACCGAAAAGGAACTATCCGACCTGATCTGGATTGCCTCCCGCGAGAATCTTGCCATCGTCAACGATACCGCTTACTCTACCCTCTCCGGGCGTAAGCCGACCTCGCTGTTGGCTGTTCGCGGAGGGAAAAAAGTCGGTGTGGAAGTCGGTTCGTTCGCCTACACGTTTGGGTTGCCGGCGATCCCGCTTGGCTTTGCAGTCGGAAATCGAGAAATGATCGCTGGTTTGGAGCAGTCGCGTAAGTTACTGCCCCTGAGCATTCCGAAATACTGTGTCGATATGGCCCTGGCCGCGGTGCGCAAGTTCCCCTCCGAGGACTTGCTCCAGCTCCGCAACAACTTGACCGTAGCCAATGCGGAGGTGGTTTCGCTGCTGGGATCGTTGGGATTGGATAAGGCAGGGTTCGAGACAGTGCCGTTTGTGTGGGCGCAAATAAAACGTCGCCGTCAATCATCATCGGCGGCGGCCCAACTGTTTCGACGATTCCGCATCCAGACTGTACCTGGCATTGCGTTCGGGAATGCCGGAGAAGGATTCCTTCGTTTCTCAACCACAGCGCCGATTGATGACTACCGTCTGGCGCAGGAACGTGTCCGACGGAAACAGCACCTCCTTAGACGGGACCGGAAAAAGTGAAGGATATTATTCGCATCGCAGGCATGTCATTCTATGGCTACCATGGTGTCACTGCTGCCGAGAAAGAGACAGGACGCCGCTACGAAGTTGACTGCGAATTAGAAGTTGATCTTTCCGAGCCGGGACAGACCGATGAGTTGGTTGATACCATCGACTATTCAGAAGTCTATGCGTTGATTAAGAACACGGTCGAAGGCTCTGCTTTCGCACTCCTGGAAAGATTGGCAACGAGCTTAGCCACCAAAGTGCTTGACACCTTTCCCGTTTACAGAGTAACATTAAGAGTCCGCAAGATGACACCGCCTATTGCCGGTGAAATCAAGTATGTGGAGGCCGAAATCACACGTTATCAGTCGGATGTGTCCAAGTTGATAAACAACCAAGAGCAAGATTAGGAGTTGGCATGACGACGACAGTATATATCCTTATTGGTTCCAATCTCGGTGATCGCTATAAGAACCTTACGGCGGCGGTGACGAAGCTCGAAGCTGTCCCCGGCCTGGAAGTAATTGCCCAGTCCGGCATCTACGTTTCAGAGGCCCAGGGTATGCAGGGTGAGAATCCATCCTTTATGAACCAGGTGGTCAAGGTAGACTACCAATATCTCTCGAGTGAACTGCTGAACGTGCTTGAACTGATTGAAAAAAACCTTGGTCGGATCGGTAAAGGAAAGAAAGAACCGAGACCAATGGATCTGGATATTCTTCTCTTTGGCGATGAAATCATTGAGACCGACACGCTGTCAGTCCCCCATCGAGAATTGCTGAATCGTCCGTTTGCAATGGTTCCGTTGCTTGAGATTGACCCTGAATTGGTGCACCCGGTGACCAAACGACCGGTGGCGGAATTCCTCAGCGAAGAAGGTCGCGAGGAGATAATACTGTACAAGGATCAAGTTGCACGACAAATTTGAACCCAACTATATCGCCGTCGAGGGCGTAATCGGCGTTGGCAAAACGTCCTTTGCCGAAATGCTGACCAAGTCTCTCGGTGCCGAACAGATGAACGACGAGGTCTTCGGTAATCCGTTCCTGGTTGATTTCTACAGGAATCGCAAACGCTACGGATTCTCTTGCCAGCTATTTTTTCTGTTGTCCCGTTTTCAGCAACAGCAACAGTTGCAGACCCGTGATCTTTTTGCCCGACGGATTGTAGCCGACTATCTCTATGCTCGTGATTCCATATTTGCTTCGGTGAATCTCTCCGACCGTGAGTTGGCATTGTACAACCGCATTGCACCGGTTTTGGCCGGGGATATTCCCAAACCGGACCTGGTGATTTATTTGCAAGCTTCGACGCCAATGCTACTGCGGAGAATACGCAAACGCAACTTTCCCTTTGAACGATCCATTGACACCGACTATATCGACAGTCTCAACAAAGCCTATGACTATTTCTTTTTTGACTACCAGGAAACACCGTTACTGGTGGTTCGAACTGATAACATTGATTTCGTAAATACGCCCGGTCACTTTGATGACCTTGTGGAGCAGATCGGCAAACCGGTGGCTGGCAAGAAATACTACTCGCCAGCCGGTGATTTGGCTGCAATCTGATTAATTATGTCGCACACAACTGACAGGAAAAAACACACGGTCGGTACTTTTCTCCGCAAGAAATCAAAAGGACATAAGATTACTGTCCTTACTGCCTACGATGCTTTCATGGCCTCTCTGCTGGACAAAGCCGGGATCGACTCTATTCTGGTTGGCGATTCGGCCAGTAATGTTGTGCATGGTTGGGATTCCACTTTGCCTATAACGATGGACATTATGGTGGCTCACACCGCTGCCGTCGCCAGAGGAACAAACAGAGCATTGATAATCGCCGATATGCCATTCCTGTCGTTTCAACCGTCAGAGGAGACAGCTATTCTCAATGCCGGTCGCTTTCTCAAAGAGGCCGGCGCCGAGGCTGTGAAGATGGAGGGCGGTATAGAGATGACTCCGACCATCAAACGGGTAATCGAATGTGGTATCCCGGTCATGGGGCATATTGGTCTTACGCCCCAATCGATTAATCGCTTTGGTGGTCCAAAAGTGCAGGGACGAGGTAAAAAATCTCGATCGTATCTCATGGAGTCCGCCCTGGCATTGCAGGAGGCGGGCTGTTTTTCGATCGTATTGGAGCTACTCGAAGCTGACATCGCCGGCGACATAACCGCCGCGCTCAATACCACCGCTACTATCGGTATCGGGGCAGGAACAAACTGCGACGGGCAGGTGTTAGTTACCAATGATATGCTGGGGTTTCGCCCCGAGGGATTTCATCCCAAGTTCCTGCGCGAGTATGCGAACTTAACACCGACTATCCTGGACGCAATCAGTCAGTACATCAAAGATGTTACCGACGGCAGTTATCCGTCGGAAGACGAGTCCTTTTAGAAGTTTCTTATTAGGTTTATAACAGATTATCGATATCGAACAACTACTTGACTGCGTAGGCGTAGTCACATCAAGGAGGATAACGTGGAGAACTTAGGTGACAAAATCGTAGAGTGGGCTGTTGCGTACGGCCCCATGATTATCGGCGCTCTTGCGATTCTGATTATAGGTCGCATCGTTGTCGGTATTATCACCGGTATTGTGCGACGTCTAATGAAGAAGGCTAATGTTGATGATACCCTGATTTCATTTGTAGTTGCCATGACTCGAATTGGCTTGATGGTGTTTGTCCTGCTGGCGTCCTTGAACCAACTCGGCGTGCAAACGACTTCGTTCATTGCCATCATAGGTGCCGCTGGCTTGGCCATCGGTTTAGCCCTGCAGGGATCGCTGTCCAATTTTGCCTCTGGCGTTATGCTGATTATCTTCCGTCCCTTTAAGAACGGTGACTTTGTTGAGGCCGGAGGTTCGACGGGTGTAGTCGAGGCTATTGGCATTTTCAGTACTATCATGAGAACGGGCGACAATAAGAGAGTTATAATACCCAACAGTAATATCACCGGCGGCAACATTGTCAATTACTCCGCCAAGGAAACCCGCCGTATTGATCTGGTGTTCGGTATTGGCTACGATGACGACCTGAAAAAGGCCAAGGGAATTCTCGAACGCTTGATGATAGAGGATGATCGCATTCTCAAGGACCCGGCACCGGTAGTCGCAGTTTCGGAACTGGCCGACAGTTCGGTCAATTTTGTTGTTCGCCCATGGGTCAAGACCGCAGACTATTGGGTTGTGCTCTGGGATTTGACTGAGAAAGTGAAATTGACCTTTGATGCTGAAGGGATTTCGATTCCGTACCCGCAGCAGGATGTTCACATGTTTCAGGCTACAAGTTAGAAGGAGTTCGACGACCATGAAATCTTCCCGTATAATCATAAACCTGATCCTGGCCATGATGTTGACAACCACTTTTACCTGGTCCCAGGACCAGGTAGAGACCGGTTGGCAGAATTCGTTGATCATCGATTTTACAACGACTCAAACGTCTTACTCTGATTCATGGACGGGTGGTGAAGCCGGGTCTGTGAACTGGGCGGCCAATCTCAATGGAACCGCCCAAAGGCAGTTCTCTCCGAAGTTTGATTTCAAATCTTCGCTCAAACTGTCCTTCGGACAAACCTTGACCCAGAATATCGACGCGGAAGGCAAGCCATGGAAGAAACCCCAAAAATCGACCGATCTGATTGATTGGGAAAATGTTGGACGATTCACGCTAGGATGGTTTGTCGATCCCTATGTGGCTTTCCGTATCGAATCACAGTTTTTCGATGGCTCAGTCGAGAATCACAAACGCTGGCTGAGCCCTCTCAAATTGACCGAGTCGGTCGGTCTGGCTCACATGTTCTATAAGAAGGACAAGGACTTTATCACCAGCCGTCTCGGCCTGGCAGTTCGTGAGATTTTCACCAAGCAGTTCATCGATCTGGTTGACTACGAAACCGAGACGATTTCTACCACAGACGGCGGTTTAGAATCCGTCACCGATGCCGAGTTGACATTCGGTGACAACCTGAAATACACCGGTAAGCTGACACTCTATAAGGCGGTGACGTATTCGAAAAAGGACGAGGTGAAAGGTTTACCGGAGGAAGACGACTGGAAAGCAGTCGATGTCAGCCTGGAGAACATCGTAAGCGCTTCTATCACGAAGATCATCACAGTAAATCTGTACACGCAATTTTTGTGGGACAAACAGGTCGAGAAAAAGGGGCGTTGGAAAGAAACGCTGGCGATAGGATTCGTCTTCAGGATGCTATAGTCCCGTAGGGCAGGAGCCCTACATTCCTGCTGGAATTGTCAGGACCGTAAAGGTCCTGACCTACTATAGGTGACAGGCCACCCTTTCTTTGCATCAAATTCCCTCGCGAAGGCGGCAGACATTTTTGTCAGCCGCCATTTCATTACACCATTTTCTGCTATACTCCAGATTCATCGTCTCAGTTGTGGGAACCGCAGCCGAAGGCTGTCCATGAAGTTGACGTTTAATCCCTTTTTCAGGGCTTCATCGAACAGCTCCGAGGCGCGATGGTAGTCGCCCTGTTGTAGATAGAAAAGCCCCAGTTCTTTCAATGGTGCGACGGGTGCATCACCGTAGGACACTGCTTGGGAAAGATATTCGAAATACTTGTTGCGCCTGCCCTGGGTCTTCGATAGCTGAGCCAGACCGAGCCAAGCCCCCCGAATAGTTGAATCAATGGTCAAAGCTTCTAGCCAGGCTGCCTCAGCTACGTCATAGTTCTGCAGGAAAAAGAGAGCAGAACCGTAATTGTATGCCACGCGCGGATTGTAGGGATTCATCCCTCGAGCAATCTCCAGGTAAGCCAGGGCGCTGTCATACTTCTTCAATTCCAGCAAGGCTGCACCGATGTTACCATAGGCCACTGGAAAAACCGGGTTGAGTTGAATAACACGGCGGTACTCCATAATCGCAGCGTCGTACTGTCCAACATTAGCCAGTTGAAGCCCATGGTGATTAATGCCCCATGCGGGGAAAGCGTTGTGCCACTGCTGGGATTCCTCTACAGCACGGTCAGAATCACCAGTATCCTGATGATACTCTACCAATAAGCCCAATGCGTTTTGATTGCGCTGATGATCCCAGTATATGTACTGTCGGAATTGTTCCACTGCCTGTGGTCGGTTTGTCTGTGTGATGACGCGCGGTACAAGTACAAGCAAGTTCAGAACGACAGCCAAACTGGCTATGGCAACCATGTACGGTCGCTTCGTTCTGACCGCGAGAGCCATGTAGAACAGCAGCAATGCTATCGGCACACCAGCAAACGAGAATAAATCCCAGTCACGTGGCATACCCAATTTTGGATCAAACATAAATGCTGCCCCCAGACCACCCAGAACCATAAGTAGTAGAAACCATACTGCCCGCTTTGAAGATGCTTCAACTTTTCGCCTGACCCAAAGGGCTGGCAGAATCACCACCAGGGCTGGTGCGAGAACAAAGACCAGATTACCGACATCGGACAAATGTATTAATGAGAACAGCGTGTAGCCATCAATGGTGAATCGATTAGCCATTAACGGGACAAACGCCAACTGGAAAAAGAGAGTAGTGTTGTACAAGTACAGAAAGACTGTTGCCGAAACGGCAAAGACAATTATAGCCAGAGCGGTTTTCGATAGTCGGGTCATTCGGGAAAGAGTGTGCCCAATAATCGTTGGTCCCAGTAATAGATACAGCCCACTCGGTACAAGGACCACGGCCAGAACGTGCATGAGGATAGCAACGAGCAATGGCACTACCGCCCACCAGCGGCTTATTTTCCCGGTCGCACCCAGAAGTCCGACCAGGCCGTAGATCAGTGTGGCCGACACAAGGAGGGAGTAGTTCTCGACATATCCGAAAAATAACAGCATGTGCCCACCGGTAGATACGCCCAGTACGAACAGCAGACGCTGTCTGGTCGTCTCAAAAAGTCTTACAGAAGCGATTATCAGAGCGACTATCGAGATAACACCCGTCGCAATACTGATGATCTGAAAACTCAGCAGAGCGGCTTGCTCTCCGGATCCGAGTGTTTGCTTTAACCACAGGTGGGCCATTGACTCACCTATCTCGCGGTACTTGATGAAAGGATTGTCCGAAGCCAGCGTCGATAGCAGAGTGTAGCCATCACCAAGGTAGAACGCCTGCGCCCGAAACAGCCAGAACAGACCACCAGCGGCCAGTACTGTGATAGCCGTACCCAGGATCACCTTGGTAGAACTTCGACTTATTCCTGACTCTAGTTGGGATTCTTTTTTATATTTCAGCGCGAGTCCGATTGGTATGACAGCCGCCAAAGCCAGAATGACAAAGCGAACAATTCCATCTACATAAGCAAAAACTGACAGCCCCCACCAGTAGCGGCCAATCACGAAAGCTGCCGTCGTCAGTCCAGCCAGGACAGCATAGTACAGCACAAAGCAAATAGTTAGTTGACGTTTGGTTTGTGAGTTCACCGACACATAATACCTTTTCAAACGAACAAAACGTGAAACGACACTACCGAACTATGGAAGATAATAAGATCGCAAGTGGGATATTACAAGTTAAGAGACAACCTGAGCCGGAGTGCTACCCGAAATTGCCGCTGAAGTATAAGGCGGATAGAATTACTATCAGAACCCCCAACCCTACCAGAACCACGGCCCAAACGGGTACTTTCCTTACCTGCGGTGCAACCATTACAGGGCGTGTCTTACGTTTGGCGGCCTTTTCTTGAAGTTGTCGCTCGAAATCATCCCAGTCAAGCAGGAACTCCTGTGTGGTCTGATAGCGTCGAGACACACGAATGGCCAGCATTTTGCTGATCATCTGCACCAGCTCTTCTTGCATTTTGTTACGCAACTCGTCCAGTATCAGGTTGTTGCCACTATCGTAGTTCGGATTGTGACCGATGATCAGTTGATGAAGAATCACGCCTAATCCGAAAATATCCCCCTGGCGGGAGATCTTTCTTTCCGGCGGGCTGTACCAGTTTTTCTTTCGGGGACCACCGTAATGAATCGGCAATCCAAAGTCGGACAGCTTAACAACTTCATCAGCGTCGAAGAGAATGTTGGATGGACGCAGGTTACCGTGCATGATGTTATTCTTGTGGGCAAAATCAAGACCGATCGCAACTTCAAGGATGATCTTGAAGGCAGCCTCCCAATCATAACAGCGAACCATGCGATCGGCCAGCGATCCACCCTGAGCATAGGCCGAGATTACCACCGTAGTCTTTTTGTCGCCACCGGCCCCAAAGATATTGATGATATTCTTGTGCTTCATCGAACTGAGCAGTTTGGCTTCCTTGCGCCCCATCTCACCCTTGGAGTGTTTCTTGATAACATACAGCTTTTTTGTTACCTGATTTTCCACAAGGATAGTCGAACCGAAGCTGGTTTCGCGGATAGTGTCCAGATAGCGACATTTGCCAAGGAACGATTCAGTCCCGGATACCGATAGACTACAGGTATCTCCGCTTTGTGATCCGCCACCGGTGATCTCAAGCAAAGCATCTTTCAGCTCTACCGCTGCTTGGAAACGATCCTTGGACTCCTGCGCCAGACATTTCAGAACGATATCGTCGAACCGGCTGTCGGCGCCCTTTACAATTTCGGACGGCATCTTGAAATGTCCCAAAGGCTTCTTACCGCAGAGGATTTCATAGAGCATGATACCCATGGCGTAAATGTCGGTGGTCTGATCAACATTGGCCGAACTGATTTTCTGCTCGGGCGACATGTATGAGAATGTCCCCATAACAACATCAGAGGCTGTCATCTCTCCTTCCGGCACACCTACAATCTGAGCAATGCCAAAGTCCGCCACCAGCGCATTGCCCTGCCGGTCAATGAGGATATTAGCCGGCTTGATGTCGCGATGAATGACGCCGTTCTTGTGAGCGTAGTCGAGCGCTTTGCAGACCTGAATCATCATATCCAGTTTGGTCGCAAGCGGAATCTTATCTGAGTCGATCACCTCCCGCAATGAGGTGCCGTCGATATAATCCATGACGAAGTAGTACCGATTGCCCGCCTTGCCCTTGTCGATGACGTGGACAATATTGGGATGATTCAGCCGAGCCACAACCAAAGACTCACGCTCAAAGCGCATGACGATATCCGGGTCATTGGTCAGCTTGGTGGAGAGAATCTTGATAGCTACATCCCGGTCCAGAGATTCCTGGCGAGCTTTGTAAATTTCAGCTATACCACCCTGGCCAACCTTGCCGGTGACAACATAGCTGCCGATCTTGATCTGCTTCTTAGGCTTCGCTGCTGGGTTTTTCTCTTTTGTGGCCTCGGTCATTTCGATTTGCCCTAATAAAACAGGGACAGCGGATTATTCCGCTATCCCTGTAATAATCGGCAGTTTGACCGAAATTGTTATTTCACTAGCGTCATTTTCCTTGTTTCGGTACCCTCGTTATGGGTCAGGCGGTAGAAATATATTCCGCTGGGTCGGTTGGAGGCATCGAATTCGGTGGTATAGGCTCCCGCGGAACAGTGCTCATCCACCAGCGTAACCACGTTCTGACCGAGGATATTGAACACTTCCAGGCGAACTCGACTGGACCTCGGAATAGAGAATTCAATAGTCGTTACCGGGTTGAACGGGTTGGGATAGTTCTGGGCGAGACAGAAGCTACCCGGAAGATTGTTGTCCTTGTCGTCATAGATGGCCGTAGAGCTCTTGACAATCACTCCGCCCTCGATGAAGTCCGGGAAGTAGGTGATCATACCGGATGTGTCAGAGGCCAGGATTTGCTCATTCCTCGGTACCCAGTAACCATTGTCGTGCCAGAATGAGTCGATAATTTGAAAGGAATCGATGCCTATTAAGCCGCCTGGAGCTGTCACGGCGACCGAAACCCACAAAGTTGCAAGCAATCCTTCTGTGGCAGTTAAGACGGAAGGCGTGCCCAATAGATTGGGGATGAGCGTAATAAATGCACTGTCACTCGGACCGCTCTCCGGATTCACCCAGGCAAAGAAATCGGACGGCAGTATCGAACCTACGATGGAAACCGAGTCAAATAACAACCCGGGCCCAACTACTTGTAATGGTATTCTCACCGCCGAAATCGGTTCATCATTATTGCTCAAACGGATAGGGACCGCGATATGGTCACCAGCCTCAGCCTCAACTGTATCAATTGAAATCACACCCGAATAGGCCCAAACCGAGCTGGAGGCTCCGGTAACGACCAGGATCAGCGCCACAGAAAGCAGCAAAGCTTTGGTCTTCATCCGAACCTTCCTTTCGTTATCAGTAGACATACTTCTTCTCCTTTTCAAGTGCCCACTCTCAGGCAGGCCGATCTATCTGCACCGGCTCTTTTTGCAAAGCCCATGCCGTCGGAGGTATTGCCTCCCCTTTTTCTAAGAAGTAGCTAACTGCCAGTATAGAAACAATATAGCAAGTAAGCTCAGCAATAACTAAAGCAGGCGAGATCACACTAGTTGCATCAAAACTGCAGGATCAGTATGCAAATCGATGCCTATTCGGCAATTGTGTGCAGCCCTACAACAATTGTCATTGGGAGAATGGTGCGACAGAAATGCCGTAACAACCTAGTTAAAATCCGCCGGAGCTACCTCTTTTGCGCGGGTCTGAAGCAGCCGTCATCAATCCGTCCGGAGTGATGTAAACAGCCTGAAGATCGCCATAGTGGCTGCGTTCCTTGATGTTGTGGCCATATCGGATGAGACCCTGCAGCAAATTGATGTCAAAAGAGCCTTCCTCTAGATAGACCTTATCGGGCAACCACTGATGGTGAAACCTGGGAGCGCTGACGGTTTCTTTCAAGCTGAGGTCGAAGCGTGTGAAGTTGACGATGGCTTGAGCCACGGTCGTGATAATTTTCGAGCCGCCCGGTGATCCCAGAACAGCAAAGGGACGATCATTCTGAAGAATCAGGGTGGGGGTCATGGACGATAACATCCGTTTCCCTGGCTCGATCTTGTTGGCTTCTCCGCCCACCAACCCATAGAGATTGGGAACTCCGGGCTTCACGGAGAAATCGTCCATTTCGTTATTGAGCAGAAAGCCTGCACCGCCCACAACCAACTTACTTCCATAGGAGGAGTTCAAGGTATACGTGATCGCTACCATATTTCCCTGAGCGTCGCAGATGGAATAGTGTGTGGTTTGCTCCGATTCAGTTCGGGGGGATCCGGGTCCAGTCGATTCAGATGACCCGGCATGGTTTGTTTTCACGGTACTGCGTCGCCGCTTCAGGTAGGCGCTGTCCAGCAAACCAACAGGAACGTGGTAGTAGTCCGGATCACCCAGATGTTCCGAACGATCCGCAAAGGCGAGACGTGACATCTCACAGAACAGGTGTACAAACTCAGTTGATTGAGGTGTGTACGGAGCCAGATCATATGGTTCCAGCAGCTTAAGAATCTGACCCAGAACGATTCCCCCGGAACTGGGGGGCGGCATTGAGTACACTTCCAGAGAGTCAAACTTGAAGTGGATAGGGGTACGCCAGATTGGTTGGTAGGATTCCAGGTCTTTGGCGGTAATGAGGCCGCCATGTCGTTGCATGCATGCCACTATTGTGTCGGCCACCTGGCCACGGTAGAAGCCGTCCCTTCCTTGCATCGCTATCAACGACAGGGTACCGGCCAGATCCTTTTGCACCAGTTTTTGCCCCGACTTAACGTTCAAGCCGGACGGATAAAACAAAGATGCAGTTTCTTCAAAAAGGGACAACGACTGTCGGTATTCAGTCAATGATTCGGCCAGGTATTCATCGACTACGAATCCTGAATCGGCCAGCGAGGTTGCAAAACCGACTAAGTATTTCCAAGGCAGTGATCCGTGCTGTTCCCAGAGTTCATGCAGACCGGCTACTGTTCCGGGTACGCCGCAAGCCAAAGCTCCCGTCGTAGACAGGTTTCGTTTTACTTCGCCGGAGTCATCAAGATAAGATTTCTGTAATACCGCACCGGAATCATCAAGATACATCTCCTCGGATGCTTCCCCCGGCGCTGTCTCCCTGAAATCCAATGCCAGTACCTGATTAGATTCTCCCAATCGGATTATCGCAAAACCGCCGCCCCCGATGTTGCCCGCCTCCGGATGCGTGACGGCCAGAGCAAAACCCACCGCCACCGCTACATCAAAAGCATTACCCCCTTCGCGAAATACCTCAGTGCCAACCCCAGTTGCTATGGGCGATGCCGTTGCCAGCACACCATGTTCGTAGTAATGCGAGACAATCAACCCATTGCAACTGATCAGGCTGATAACCAATAGAAAAACCAGCGCCATCAGGACATTACAGCGCTGGTTTGAATTGAGCTTCTTGTTCATGCTTCAGTGTAATCCGGGTTAGTACCTCTTCACGAGAAAAACCATCCCGTCGGGCACAGATACATTCATAGCCAGGCCATCGGCCAGCTCTTTTGGTGTCGTGCGGATCACATTTGGTTCCTCCGGATCGGAGAACAGATCAATCAGCCTCAGACGCGGAGCTTTCATGCCAAGTGCTTTGAGATCAGCCCGGATGATAATCTCCTTCTGCGGTGCTTCAAATCCGCCTGACAGCTCGCCGGGGGGCGGAGTTACTATCGACAGCAGACCTTTTTTGGTTCCCATCTGGAAGGAAATATCAACCGACGGGTCGCTGCAATACAAAGCCGATTTGATCTTCTCGGTCTCCAGAATCGATTCCACAAAGGCCAGTTTCCGATGATTGCCTCCGGAGGAGATGTCAAAACTGAAGAAATACATATTCCCTTTGTAACGTGAACAACACGCCCCAACCAACTTATTACCCGACATCACCAACTTGCGGGTTTTGGTCTGGTCGGTCGAACGAATGGAGCCGTATACATGGGTCGGGAAAGATTCCGTCTTGTATTCGATAGGAGCAATACGACAGTCAAGGGTCGTCCTGAGTCGGAAACACTTGGCCAGGATTTGACAATCCTTGAAGTTTTCATCATACTTTGGCATCAAGCCACACAGGATTACACTCTGGCCGCCCTTTACCAACTCCACAATAGCTTCCTGATCTTTGGCCGACATCACCTCGGCTGAAGGGACAAACAGGAGCCGGTATTTTGCCATCGATGCCCAGTCCCTGTTTTCGCGTACACCGAAGTTCATTTTGAGTCTCATCAGGTCGCGACAGAAGCCGGTTGAGGATTCATCCAACAAGCGATGTATATAAGGGAAAGTCTTCTCGTCGGGCGTAAGATTGAGCCATGAGTACAGACGGTTTCCGACCACCGCGATTTCGAAGTTATGGTCCATTTCCTCAAGGCCTACATCGGAGATAGCCGTATTGAAGCGACTTGCTATTTCATATCCCGGAGACACGGTACCGTCGCTATGCAGCGGAGAACCATACCAGTGATCTCGATCCACAAACATGTAGTGGTTAATGCCTTTAAAGCCGGCCGCCATAGTCGCCGCAAAATAGAAACGTCGCACATTGTTTCTGATCGGAGCAAGTTCTTCCTCGCGCTCCGGGTCAGAAGCAGCTGCGCCTGATGTAAAGGACGATGCAAACGCAAAACCATACTCAGCCCTTAAGAATCGACCCTTCATAGCCAGATCGAAGTAGGTCCCTTTCGGGAAAGTACTGGCACTCAGAAATGGAGCCATGTCATCCGGGATCAGATTAAAGGACGGCAGCAAGTCACCCTCACGAAAATACAGTGATCGAAATACGAGAGGCTCCACCGTATAGGCGGTAAACATATCCTCCAGCATCTGAAGATAAGTACGCAGCATATACTCTCGGTACCGGAACCAATCCAGAATTTTGGGGTAATGTTTGATCTCCAGCCTGGTGAATTTACGGGGAGGTTCTACGGTGTCAAATCGAGTGTTTTTCTCTTTGTACACAGCGTTGAGTTTCTTGATATCCCCGTACCTGTCTTCGAGAAATTCCGGGTAATACTCTGCCAGTACATCCGGATTGTAGTCGGCACTAGCCGGATCAAGCAGGCGGCCAAAAGATGTCTCGTAGTCCAGTTCCACCATGAACACCGGACCACGAGGATGAACATAGTTTTTGGTAATTTCAATGAAGGTCTTGAAAAAACTCTTGAGATGGAACTGGAAGTTGCGATGCAGATAGCTCGGCAAATAGCCGGCCTCGACATTGTAACTTGACTCCAGGGCCGTTTCCTGACCGGCCGCATCTCGGGCAAATATCTTCAGATCGTTAAACAGAAACTTAGGCAAACCGCCATAAGGAAGCTGGCCAGCTACCCACGGTCCCGGCCTGAGAATAACTTTGAAACCGAACTCGCGGGCAAGCTCCAAAAAGACAATAAGATCCTTCTTCGGGTCGGTAAGACCAGCAAAATCAAAATGCTTAGCCTCATCCTGATGAACATTCCACGGTACAGCAGTAGCTATGATTTTGAAACCCGCTCTCTTGATACGCTCGAAACATATCGACCAGTAGCGCTTATCAATCCTGAAGTAGTGGAGCTCCGCTGAAAACGGAGCGTGGGTTTCCTTGCCAATAGAGAACCGATCGCCAATTACACCTAACATATAACGCCTTATGTATCAATAGCTTAAGTCTATCATTTCATTCTATCTCAATGAACTGACAAGATACGAGAAACAACCAACAAAGTCAACCCCAATCTTGCAATATACTGCGATACACAGGCTTACCGGAAGATCGCGGAGTGGTCCAGGCATGGACGGGCTATGGAGAACGAAAATTTCACTTCGTAATTCGTTGTGATGGAGCATGTTAGTAGGAAGTCATGTTATGATTCTCGTTACTTATGATAAAACAATAGGTTTGGGGTGAAGAAAACATATAAAGTATATGTAAAGTTTATGTAAACAGTTTACATATACACTGCAATTCAGGGAATTCAGTACGAGGCCGAATATATATACAACATGTAAAGTATATGATAACACTTTACATATTGACATGGAATAAGTATATTAAATTCCTTAGCCGAAGAAATTTCTAGAGAGCTATCGACAGACAGGAAATCACACATGGACTTCTTCAAGCTTCCAAAGCCTGAAATTGATAACCTTGTGGAAACCTCTGCAAGATTGCTGAGGCGTTTTCCAGAAGCCTACAATTGGATTGAATCCACGAGCCAGCCCAAATACCTTCATTGGGACAAAGTTCGTTTCAAGCCTTTACCAGATGGAGTAACACCGGAGGAGTTTTGGGCGCTAGTAAAGACGGCGCGTAGGCTTTCGCCGAGTAGAGTACGCACGCCCGTGAGGGATGAGAAGGGTGTTTACTTCACTTGGCAGAAGGTTCCCGGGTTTGACTACTTCCTCCATGAGGCGGACTTGGGGCTTGGGGGATTCTTAGCATCCGTGAAGGTTGATGACCAATCCCAGCGACAGCGATTCATAGCGCGCGGAATCATGGAGGAGGCCATTGCATCATCGCAGCTTGAAGGAGCCAACACCACTCGCCGTGTCGCCAAGAGGATGCTTCTTGAGCAGCGAGAGCCGAAGAATGAATCCGAACAAATGATCCTGAATAACTACTGTGTTATGCGCGACATTGAGGAAGGCATCAAAAATCAGGAATTGAGCGAGGACCTATTGCTCCAGATGCATGCCGCCCTCTTGAAAAGCACGGAAGAGGCACAGAATGGTGGGCGTTACCGCAAGAATGCAGATGGCATTGTGATCTCGAACAGCTTGACGGGGATGATTTATCATATCCCACCGAAGGAGAAATTCATTAGGCGGGAAATGGAAAAGTTTGTACAGTTTGCCAACAGCGACCTAACACCACAACAGTTCATTCATCCAGTGATAAAAGCGATCATACTACATTTCTGGCTTGGGTTTCTCCACCCATTTGTCGATGGAAACGGAAGACTGGCAAGAACGATTTTCTATTGGTATCTGCTGAGAAAAGACTATTGGGCATTCTCGTATTTGCCTGTCTCCAAAGTGATAAAGGCATCCCCGGTTCAGTACCGTGACGCATATGTGTATTCCGAACAGGACGACAACGACCTGACCTATTTCATTGATTACAACCTTAGGAAGATCTCACAGGCAAGGAGGCAGTTTGAACGCCATGTGAGGAGGCAAGGGGCTGAAAATCGCAAAATGCTGACTACGATCAGAAAAAGGTTTACAGTGAACGACCGTCAGGTGCAGTTGATTCGATTCTTCCACAAGAATCCCGAGGCAACTACCTCCATTAGGACTCACTCTCAGATCTACGACGTTTCCAGAGTAACAGCCAGAAAAGACCTTGAAGAACTCGAACAATTGGGCCTACTATCATCTCAAAAAATAGGCCGGGTAAAACCCTTCAGTGCTACCGACAAGCTTACCGGGTTGTTATGAGCGATGCGGCAGACGAGAGTTCTTCTTTAGTCTATATTTTATAAAGACTTATTAAGCCAATGCGTTATTGGCCCACTTTAGGCCAGAGCTACTCTGACGACACGTATCTGCGTGTCGAAAAATCCATTCGCGTCCCGGTTGATCTGAGTGTATAATATATCTGGGAAAAGGCTAACGGTCGGAACCACTCCAACCCAGGTGTTCCACCGCCAGCCGGAAGCCGGGAGGAGCCTGTTGTGCTTGATGCTACTATTCGCAGACTCATCGCCCTGCGACTGTCCAACTCGCAGGTGAAACAAATCGTTGCCGATGAAATGGTGAGAATGTGCAGCCTCAAACCGCCGGGTTTGAGTTTTGATGCTTATTGCCAGGAAGTAGTGCATATTTTGCTTTCTGAATTGCAGGAACAGGTAGCTGATGTGTGTACCGGGGAGTGTGATAATGGGGATTCACCTGCAGAGTCAATAACGGTCCGCGAGGCGGGGCAACCCGGTACTCCGATGGATTTTGACAAAATCATTGATGGCCTGATGCATGCTTTTCGCCGCGATCTGCTGTTTTCTCATATGGACATGATCGGGGCATTGGGAAGTGCGATTGCGGAGCGTGACACCGGCACAAACGATCATAACTTTCGCGTTACAATTGCCGCCGTGCTGTTGGCGGAAGCCCACGGTCTGGAGAACGAGCAAATCAGGTCACTAATGAAAGGGTCGTTTCTTCACGATGTAGGAAAGATAGGCATCCCGGATGCGATTATGATCAAACCCGGGAAACTGGCCTCTGACGAGCGCCACATCATGGATAGCCATGTAGAACGGGGGGCATATATTGTCCGGGGGGCGCACTGGTTGGATGATGCGCGTGATGTTATACTGTATCATCACGAAAAATGGGATGGCAGCGGCTACGTGGCCGGTCTGGCCGGGGATAAGATTCCCCTCAACGCGAGGCTGTTTGCGGTCGTGGACGTGTTTGATGCATTAACTTCTGAGCGTCCCTACAAGCCAGCCCTTTCACTGGATCGGGCAATGAAGACCATGCGAGACGAATCCGGTTCGCACTTCGATCCGGAGCTTCTCAATAGTTTCATGGGTATTGGGGAGGAAATCCACCGCGAAGTGGTAGAATCACCCTCCCCGGAACTCGAGCTACGCCTTAAGAACCTGACACGCAAGTATTTCAGCCCAAAAAAGACGGTGAAGTAGCGTAGGCAGTCCGGTAATAACTACGGCACTGTGCCGCCCCCTTACCCCAATTTATCCAGTTCATCTACCTGCTGCGCGAAGTATTTGAGCGTAGCATCGACCGGGGCCGGGGTCGACATATCAACGCCACACTTCTTCAGCTGCTCTATTGGGTAATCATTGCCGCCCGATGACAGCAATTCCAAATAGCGGTCGATGATGCCATCTTCGCCAGAAGTCACTTTGTTTAGAATGGCTTGTGAAGCGGCGTATGAAGTGGCGTATTGGAAAACATAGAAGTTCAGATAGAAATGTGGGATACGGCTCCATTTGAGTGGAGAGAACTCATCGATAGTCATGTCCGGTCCATAGTATTTCCGGGTCAGCTCTTTCCACAATGTGCTCATCATGTCCGGCGACAATGCCCCACCGCCTTCGATTTCCTGATGAATCTTCAATTCGAATCGGCCGTACATGACCTGGTTAAAGAACGTTCCCCAGGTGTTGTCAAGGTAGCGATTGAGCAGGTAGAGCCGGTCGCGGTCGTCAGCTGCTTTTTTCAACAGGTGCTGAAGCACCAATCCTTCGTTGAGCGTTGAGGCGACTTCGGCGACAAATATCGAATATTGCGACTTGGCAAACGGCTGAGTCTTGCAGGACAGATAGCTGTGCAGGGAATGGCCCATTTCGTGGGCGAGAGTGAACATGTTGTCGATAGTGTCGTTGTAGTTCATCAGGACAAACGGATGTACACCATAGCTGCCCCAATTGTAAGCGCCGCTTCCTTTGCTCTCGGTTTCAAAAACATCAACCCAGCGCGAATCAAAAGCACGGCTAAGAACTTTAACATAATCCTCTCCAAGCGGTTTCACCGCTTCGAGAATCTCCTTGATGGCGCTGTCATACGGCACTTCGTAGTCGCGATCGGGAAACAGGGGACACATCATATCGTAGGTGTGGATCTCGTCCAAACCAAGGATGCGTTTGCGTACGCTGGTGTATTTATTCAGACCGGTCAGGTTGGCTTCAGTCGAGTCCAGCAGGGAATTGTAGACAGAGGTCGGGATATTGTTACCGAACAAGGCCGCAGAGAGGCAATCATCGAAACGTCGCGCCTTAGAATAGAATAGGTCTTTGGTGATGGTTGCACTAAGCGAAGCGCCCAGAGTATTAAGATGCTCCTTGTAAACTGAATAAAAGGCGCAATGCGCATCTTTTCTGACGCGGGGGTCGCTCGACTCCAGACATTTCGCAACGCGTTGTTTGGTCAGGGGCAAGTCCTGCCCTTCTTCGTCCTTGATGGTGGGGTAGGTGAGATCTGCATCGTCGAGCATCGTGAAAATCGTCTCCGGCCCGCGAGCCACGGTGGCGGACATAGCGAGTAGTTCTTCGACTTCTTCACTGCGGACGTGTTTGCTGGAGCGGATCAGTTCCTTGAGGTAGAAATCATAGACACCAGTTTTTGGGAAGCATGCTTCCATCTCAAGCAGCTTGGCTTCATCAAGTTGGAGTAACTCCGGTTCAACAAAGGCAAACGCGGTTCCTGCTCGTGATGACAGCGCCGCTGCCCGATCGGAAGTCGCTTGATATTTGGAGACACGGTTATTGAGGTCCTGGTTTAGGCGAGCATACTGGTACAGTCTGGAAGTCAGGAGGTTGAGTTCGGTCCGGCTTTCGAGACATTCGTAGAGTGTTTTCGCCGTTGCCAACTGGCCGGAGAACTTTTTGGCCTGTTCGATTATCTTCTCGGCCTGATTGACACCTTCTTCCCAGGCATCGTCGGAAGGGAAAAGATCGGTCAGGTTCCATTTGTGGTTGTCATCAATATCATCGCGGGTGGGGACAGCTTTGGCTGTAGTTTCTGTGGCGGTAGTCATGTTATTCCTCTTTGCTGCTCGCAGTTATTTTTTCGTAGCCCAATATGGGGCAGAAACAGCAGAAGCGCAAGGGGGCCGCCTGAACCGGTCTCTTTGAGGCAATCTCACATTATTACAGTCTTTTCGGTCGAAGGTACGCAGAACTGTAAAAACATGTGGACCAATCGTCCGGAATTGCCTATCTTGTGCCGTTTGGCTGAAACGTTGACAAGTTGATAATTGGAGAGTCAGATTCGTGTCTACACATAGAATTGAGTACAACGCAGAAGAGATTACTATCGAGTCGCCGCTAGGGGTTATTCCCCTGCGCGATGTAGTCGTATTTCCACATATGATATATCCCCTGCTGATAGGTCGCGAGGGTACGATGCACGCCCTGCGCTCGGCGGTGGATGGAAGCAAGCTTGTGTTGCTGGTGGCCCAGCGTTCGGCCGGGATCGATCAACCTGTCCCCGAAGACCTCTTTGACGTGGGTGTAGTAGCTCGCGTGCTGCAGGTGATGAAAATGCCCAACGGCACACTGAAAGTGCTGGTGGAGGGTTTGGTGCGGGCTTCGGTGGATGAGTGGCGTCCCGGCGACGATTTCCTGTCGGCTGATGTGATCGTCCATAGTCAGGAAAAGATACCTCGGGCGCGTGAGATGGAAGCCCTGTCGCGAACGGTCCTGGAGATGTTCACTGATTATGTTCGTCTCAATCGCCGTATCCCGGATGAGATTCTGGTGACGTTGACCTCCCAGTCGGATTATGATCTGCAAGCGGACACAATTGGAGCGCACATCCTCCAGAAAAATGAAAACAAGCAGAAGCTTCTGGAAGCGCTCGGGATTGAAAAGCGTCTCCTGTTGTTAGCGGAAATTCTCAGGGAAGAAATTGAGATTCTCAAGATTGAGCAGAAAATTGACGGCACTGTGCGGGAGTCCATGTCGCGTTCCCAGCGGGAATTCTATCTGCAACAGCAGATGAAAGCCATAAAGGACGAGTTGGGTCAGTTCGAGGAACCGGCCGCTGATGTCGATGATCTCTACGCGAAACTGGAAACCGGCGAATATCCGGAACCAGTGGTGGCCAGAGCTGAAGAGGAATTGCGCAAACTATCCAAGATGCACCCATACTCGGCTGAGTCCGGGGTAGTCCGATCATATCTTGAATGGTTGCTTGATCTGCCATGGAAAACAATGACGGAGGATCGACTCGATTTCACCGAAGTTAGATCGATTCTTGATGGTGACCACTTTGGTCTGGAAAAACCAAAGAAGCGCATTCTTGAGCATTTGGCTGTGATCCGGCTGGCCGGGAAAGTGAAGGGGCCAATTTTGTGTCTGGTCGGACCTCCGGGGGTTGGCAAGACTTCGGTGGGTCGCTCCGTGGCTCGAGCTTTGGATCGTAAGTTTGTCCGCATGTCTCTGGGCGGAGTGCATGACGAAGCCGAAATCAGGGGCCATCGTCGCACCTATATTGGTGCTATGCCAGGCCGGATAATCCAGGGAATCAAACGGGCTGGATCAACCAATCCGGTTTTCCTGCTCGATGAGATTGACAAGATCGGCTCAGATTTCCGAGGTGATCCTTCTTCGGCTCTGCTGGAAGTGCTCGATCCTGAGCAGAACAATACTTTTTCGGACAACTACCTCGAAGTCGATTACGATCTTTCGAGTATTCTATTCATAACGACTGCCAACAGTGTCGCGTCGGTTCCAGCGGCTTTACATGATCGCATGGAAATTATTCACCTGCCGGGGTATCTTGATTTCGAGAAAGCATCTATTGCTACCGATTACCTGTTGCCCAAGCTGGTGAAAGAAATCGGACTGGCCAAAGTGGCCGTGGTTTTCAAGGATGACGCCATCTATGAGATCATTCGACATTACACCCGTGAGGCGGGGGTTCGTGAGCTGGAACGCAAGATGGGTAGTATTCTTCGAAAAGTTGCGGTCGAGATCGCCGAAGGCAAGAAAATACGCCGTGTGACCGTCACCGTGAGTAAGGTACGCAAGTTATTGGGAGTGGCAAAATATGTCGGTACCGATATCAAATCCCATCCCACAGCCGGCTACGCCGTTGGACTGGCTTGGACCGAAATGGGCGGCGAGGTGTTACCGGTCGAGGTGGTTCCGATGACTGGCAAGGGCAATCTAACTCTGACCGGGTCGCTTGGCGACGTCATGCAGGAATCAGCCACAGCTGCTATGTCGTATGTACGCAATCATGCCGCGAAGTTCGGTCTGCGCGAGGATTTCTTTGACAAAATAGACCTGCATATTCACATTCCCGAAGGAGCAGTGCCCAAAGATGGGCCTTCGGCTGGGATCACGCTCCTGACGGCAATTGTTTCATCGTTGACCGATATTCCTGTTCGGACCGATGTGGCTATGACCGGCGAACTGACTCTGACCGGCGATGTGCTGGCGGTGGGCGGACTAAATGAGAAATTGCTCGCGGCCAAAAGGCTCGGTATAGTCAAAATTGTACTCCCTGAGAAAAACCGCAATGATATAACTGAACTACCCAAAGAACTACGCGCCGGTTTGGATCTCCACTATGCGAAGACGATTAACGACGCGCTTCGGATCATGATGACGCGTTCACCTTTTGTGCGATCAAGGACCCGCAACAACTCTACCTTGGGACAGTCGCTACGACAATGATTTGGATTAAACGTCAGGATATGACCGTGCACCAGTTATGACCAAAGTATCGGCCACTAAAATATCGACCTGCTCCTTTGTTGGGTCCTTTTTTGATCTCGCGCAGTTGCCGCGGGATCAACGGCCACAGGTGGCTTTTGCCGGTCGGTCCAACGTCGGAAAGTCATCGCTTCTCAATCGGTTGGTGGGGAGTAAGAAAATGGCCAAAGTGTCAAACACCCCGGGCAAAACAAGATCGCTGAACTTTTTTCTCATTAATAACCAATACTACCTTGTCGATCTGCCGGGCTACGGTTATGCCAAGGTTTCAAAAGCCATGCGCCGCGACTGGGGAACCTTGATTGAGACCTATCTGCAGCACTCGGAAAATCTCGTAGGGTTGGTGCTTCTTCTGGATTGTCGTCGCGACATCACCCCGGAAGACGATCAGCTCTTGGAATGGCTGGCGAAGGCAGGCGTACCGGTAATGGTCGCAGTAACTAAAACAGACAAGCTTAATCGCGACAAGGCCAAACGTAAAGTTCTGCAGGTAGAAAGAGATCTGCGGGTACCCGCCATCGGGTGCTCTTCGGTTACAGGGGTTGGTAAGAAAGAACTGCTGGGGTCGGTACGCGATCTGATCAACGAACACACTAAAGGTCGGAGATCATAGAAAAAATGAGTAATAACACGATTGTGCTGGGCTGTCAGTGGGGTGACGAGGGCAAGGGAAAGATTGTCGATCTGCTGGCGGCCAATTGCGATATCATTGCCCGTTTCCAGGGTGGTGCCAACGCCGGACATACGATTGTCGTCGGGGACAAGAAATATGTGCTACACCTGATCCCCTCCGGTATTATTCATCCCGGCAAGATGTGCTTCATTGGCAACAGTGTAGTTCTCGATCCGGAGAGCTTCTCCGAGGAGCTTGATTTCCTTACCGAACAGGGCATCGACTACAAGGGGCGGCTATGGATTTCACCGGCGACCAATCTGGTGCTGCCCTATCATAAGCTGATTGACGCAGTTCAGGAGAAACAACGCGGAACTACCAGTATTGGCACTACCATGCGCGGTATCGGTCCGACCTATGTCGATAAAGTTGCCCGGTATGGCATCCGGGTGGTTGACCTCTTTGCACCCGACCGTTTACGCAAACGCCTGGACTATCAACGGAAGGTGAAAGCTAAGTATCTGACCGGTTCCGACGATGAACGCGCCGATCTCGATAAAACGTATGAACGCCTGATTGCTATGGCCGAATTGTTCCGTCCATTAGTGACGGACGTATCGAAGGCTCTTTTCGACGCCCATCGCGAAGGAAAAACAATCCTGTTTGAAGGCGCTCAGGGAACGATGCTTGATGTCGATCTTGGAACCTACCCTTTTGCGACTTCATCGAACACTACCGCCGGTGCCGCATTGACGGGACTGGGCGTCGGACCAAGAGTTATTGATGAGGTCGTCGGAGTTATCAAAGCTTACACAACCCGTGTGGGAGCCGGACCTTTTCCCACCGAACTGATTGATGACACCGGTGAGAAACTACGCAAATGGGGCGACGAGTACGGCGCTACCACCGGACGGCCCCGTCGTTGTGGCTGGCTTGATCTGGTCGCATTACGACATGCAGTTCGGGTCAACGGCGTGGATTCCATAGCCGTTACCAAACTCGACGTACTCGACCACATGGACGAAATCAAGGTCTGCACCGACTACACCCTCAACGGTGATACGCTCCACGAAGTACCTCTTGATCTGGCCGAGTTGAGCCATGTCAAACCAATCTTCAAAACTCTACCGGGCTGGAGTGAGAAATCCACAGCCCTGACCTCGTTTAGTGATCTCGGAAAAAACGCCCAGGACTATCTGAAGTTCGTGGCTGATGATCTGGGAGTGACTATCAAGCTGGTTTCGACTGGCCCTCGACGTGAAGACACCATAATGATTGATTGATACAAACAGGAGAGATGGCAATGAAGAAACTATTGATTTTTGCACTTGCAATTGGAGCTTTGATTATGGCACAGTCTTGCAGTGATGGATGGGTGACAACCGACTCTGGACTGAAATACATTGATCATGAAAAGGGATCCGGAGAAGTAGCCGAGGCCGGTATGACAGTTGAAGTTAACTATGCTGGTTACTTGTACGAAGCCAACGCTCGGGGTACTTATTTTGATAGTAGCGCCACCGGTCAACCTATCAAGTTTGCACTCGGCACCGGTCGGGTTATTCCCGGTTGGGACGAAGGCCTCACGGGTATGAAAGTGGGCGGCAAGCGAGAACTAATTATTCCGCCGGACCTTGCCTATGGCGAACGCGGAGCGGGTGGTGTTATCCCTCCGAACGCAACGCTCAATTTTGATGTGGAGTTGGTCAGCGCTACAAAGCCATAGGGCTATCTCGCAATGAATTGTTTGCTATGTTGGTAGTATCTTAAGTAAGACGCCTGTTGGTAAGGATACTATCTGAAAGGACAACAAATGCTGGTTACGACAACACCCAATATTGACGGTAAGAACATTACGAAGTATTACGGTCTGGTCACTGGCGAGGCTATTCTTGGCGCGAACATATTCAAGGATATTTTCGCCAGTATCACCGATATCGTCGGCGGCCGAAGCGGTACTTACGAAAAGGAACTCCGCACTGCCAAAGAAATGGCTATTGCCGAGATGTGTCAGATGGCTCAGCATCACGGAGCCAATGCCGTAATCGGGGTTGACCTCGACTACGAGACGATCGGTTCCGGAAGCGGCAATATGCTGATGGTCACTGCCAGTGGTACAGCCGTGACTGTGGAAGGGCTGTAAGATATTGAACAGGCAACGGGTTCCCCCGTTGCCTTGTTTTTCTGTCCGTTGTATGTTCTGTTGATTTCACTGAGGGAGAGTTATGGCGCGTGCCGTGAAAAAAGAAGCCGACGTACTGCTGGACAAAGAATTCAAAGTCCTCAATCACGGGTTTATTCGTCTGATTGATTACATGGGGGATGACAGCGCTATAGTGCAGGCGGCGCGAGTCAGCTACGGGGCTGGCACTAAAAAAATCTCGGAAGATCGCGGGCTTATCCGGTACCTCATGCGACATCGTCATACCAGCCCGTTTGAGATGGTGGAGTTTAAGTTTCACGTCAAGCTGCCTATCTTTGTTGCCCGCCAGTGGATTCGTCATCGCACCGCCAATGTCAATGAATACTCCGGGCGATATTCGGTGATGAAGGAAGAGTTCTACCTGCCCCAACCGGAAGATATCCGCTTCCAATCAACGGTCAACAAACAGGGACGGTCGCCGGAGGAAGTTCCCGACGAACTGAAACATCGATTACTGGAAGTGCTCAAGAAGTCGCAGAGTGACGCCTTTGCACATTATAGTGAGTTTGTCGATGGCGGACTGGCGCGTGAACTGGCCCGGATCAATCTGCCGTTGTCATTATATACCGAATGGTACTGGAAAATTGATCTGCATAATTTGTTTCATTTCCTCAGTCTGCGGATGGATAGCCACGCCCAGCAGGAAATCAGGGTTTATGCCAATGTGATGGCCGATATGGTCAAGACGGTATGCCCGATGGCGTACGAGGCGTTTGTTGATTATCGTCTGAACGCCGCCTGTTTTTCCGGCCCGGAACTGGACGCATTGCGTCCTTTACTTACCTCTGAGGTACCTTCGATTGATGACATAGTCAGACAAGGTTTGTCTAAACGCGAGGCAACGGAGTTGCTGGAGAAGCTGGAGCGGATTAAGAAACCCCCGGTGTCGTAGCGCGGAACCCTTTAGCGGTTCCGCGAATCACTTCTGGTATGTCAAAACAGCGTCTTGATGATTGCTGATACACCTGCGATCAGTTGCTCAATGTCTTCAGTTTTAGGTTCGGTCTTTTTCTTGTGGTCGCATAGATTTCTCAGATCCGCCAAATACTGCAACTTCCTCCATAACGGAGTATCTATGACCTCATTCTCATGCAACAAGAGTATCAACGCACCTATGGTGTGGTTTTTCTTCACCTTTAATTCGTGTTTTTCACACACTTGAACAAGGTGGCCTTCCAACACAACACCTGCAACAGCACCAGCGGCCCGAACAAATCCTTTCTTGTTCAGTTCCTTGGCAACTTCAAGCTCAGAATCGAAGAGGTCGGCCTGCACGAGTTGCTTTATGTCGAAGAGGGAACTCTCAAACCTCTTTTGCACTGACTTAACGATATTCACTTGCTGGAAAAAGCTAGGTATAGCAGAATCAGGCCCTACGATTGTCTGTGGATTATACTCACCTCGTGTAACCGTTAGCCCCTGCAAGGCGTCTTCTATGCTGTAGTTTTCGGCAGTGATTTCTTTTCGTTTGGTCTTCGGTTTCTCATAGAGCCTCGTGAAGTCTTGAACTCTTAGTGGAAGTAGTTGTCTTAATAAGACGAGTGCTTCCGAATACCAAGTCTGGTATCCTTCTCTGAAGGATGGGAGAGAGTCCAGGATTTGTGCTGCCTTTTCGTTGTCTTTTGACAAACGCCGAAACGTCTTGTCATGCGTATCTTGGCCAAACTGTTTAATCATTGCAAGATGAAGCGTGTCGCCTTCTCTAGCCAGATGCTCTAGATCTTCTCTGTACTTGTCTATATTAGAGATCATAGTTGTTTCCTAAGCATTCACGCCATCTCTTTTTAGACGACCATTGTCCTCGTTATTCCACCCTTCGACTCCGCTCACAGACATCGCCTGGTTGGGTGACGAAATCACATCACCGCTTGTACCCAATCGTGCGGAGGAAGGCAATGCGTTCCTTTTTGTCTTCGTCGGTCTCGATACCCAGCGGCGCCTGGCCGTCCACAACTGCTATAACACCCCGACCCTGCTCAGTCTCGGCCACGATCACTTCCAGCGGGTTAGCTGTGGCGCAGAATACCCGGACCACTTCGCTGACATTCTTGATCCGCCCCAGGACATTGACCGGAAAGCCGTCTTTGAGAAACACAAAAAACGTATGCCCGCAGGCGACATCAAACGCCGCCTCTGAAGCCCGCTTGATCAACTCATCGTTGTTACCGTCGGTGCGGATCAATCGTTTGGCTGAGGCTTCACAGAAAGCGATGCCAAACTTAAGCGAGGGCGATGATTCAACCAACGTTTCGTAGAGGTCTTCCACCGTTTTGATGAAATGCGACATACCAAAGACAACATTCATATCCTCGGGAATGTCGACTTTCACAATGTGAGTTCTGAATACATGATCATTCATCTTCATTTGCCTCAAATATCTCGTCTGACAGGTTCGTATTTATCCGGGGATTGCGGAAATACTGGATGGCGGCGAAGTTGACACCGAACAGAAAGGCCGCCTTTCCCTTACCCTGAATATCAAACTGACGCGGCAGCCAGAAACCCTCATCGGTGGGTGCATACCTGATCGACATATTCAGCGTCTTGAGTTTGAACATCATACTTCTGGTCAATTTGGCCGGACGGAAATCGGCTCGGACCAGGTGAAAATCTTCGGCCTCAAAGAAGAAATCGCCGTGGATATAATTGTCTTCTTCGAGCTTTGAATGGACAGTAAAATGGTGGCAGACATAGCCGTCAATCTTATCTTCCGTCACCCCTTCGTACTTGATATCGTAAAACTCTCTCGATTCGGGGTAGAATGGGAGAAGCATCGGGTGAGAGACGTTTCTTGCCTTGCGCTTGTGGTCCTTTTCGATCTTTTCTTTGGCTTTCTCGGCACACTTTTTCGGTGATTGCAACTTTCCCTTATCGTAAAACTCCAAAAACTCCTGGTGGAACCAGGTGGTGTCGGTCTGGAATTTCAAGAAGACTTTCATTACAAAGCGGGATTCTTCCTGGAAACCCTTGTTCTTGTCATGTTTGCCACTGAGCAATTCGACATCGAACACAATGTCCCTAACTTGCTCTCGCTGTCCCTCCTCGACGTGTACGATTTGTTCGATAAGGGCTTCGGGGTCGATTCCGTCCGTCCGTTGCTGAGCCGCTCCGGTGGGGGACAGCCAAAGCAACGCAACCCATATTCCGAGATACAACACAACCTTCATTTTGATCCCTTCTCAATGCGGATGGTCTTTATAGTATCACCCACTACCAGGTCGTCAATAACATCCATCCCATATAATACCTGTCCAAAAACAGTATATCGTCCCTCAAGATGGGGTTGCGCCAGGGTTGTGAAGAAGAACTGAGACCCGCCGGTATCTTTGCCGGAAGTGGCAATACCAACGGTGCCTCGGAGGTATGGTTCATCGGAGTATTCACAGCGGATATAATAATCAGAACCGCCCCAGCCATCGCCGCGCGGGTCGCCGCCCTGGGCCACGAAGCCGGGGATGACACGGTGAAAAAGCAGATTATCGTAGAATCCGCTTTGGGCGAGGTCGATGAAATTCAGGACAGTCAGCGGAGCCGCATCGAAGTACAACTCCATCTCGACTTCACCACTGGAAGTGACAATCATGGCATAGGGGTTTATTTCGTACTTGCTCAGGGCGCTCTTAATCTTGTCGCGACTGATTCGGGTCTGGGCGATAAGTGACACAGGTTGTTGCAAGTCCTCGGGAAGAGTCTGTTGTATTTCGTCGGCTTCTCGACGTACCACAAAATCTGGGTCGGTCAACCCCATTCGTACGATGTCCAGCGCGACGGAATCACGAGATTCCTTATCAACGAAGGACCGCATAGCATCCACCAGTGCGCGCCGAAGATCGACATCAATCACAAACCCACGTGACATAAGGGTGTGTAAGATGGGCAAATAACCGGCTCGCTGGTGTTGTGCTATCTGGTCAACCGCCAGACTATTTATAACATAGTCAAGGTCGTTAAGCGCCTGATCGATATAGAAACTGATATTGGCGCTATCGACTCGTGTCAGAGCATCAAAGGCGTTCGCTCTCACAGTCGGATCCTCATCTCCGAAGAGTATAGCCAACCGTGGAATCACGTTGTCCGTGCCAATGGCTTCCAGTGCCGAGGCACACGCGGACCGGAGCGTGGGATCATCTTCCCGCATCAGAGAATCGACATAATTATAGGCACGTTCCTCGAGTACCGTTGCGGCATAGTTGACCGTAGCCGTCGTGATATTGGGCCGTCGAAGCTGAGCTGCACGCGTAGTGGCGATTCCCACTCCAGCTGTATCATGCAAGCGGCGGAGAGCATCAATCAGAGCCACTATTAGTTTCTCATCAGACTCGGTATTGAGTTTCCGACCAAGATTGGACGCCGAAGCCTTTTTCTGACCGGATGCGATGGCTCCAATGGCCTGGGCGACAACATAATGATCTGCATCATTGAGAGCGATATTGATGTACTGGTCGGCTTCCGGTAACCTGGACCGGTCCAGACCCCGAACGGCCAGAGTGCGCAGATACGGATCGGGATCACCCAAATAGTGAACAAAAAGGTCCAATGCTTCAGGTGCACCCATCCGAGCCAACATATACAAACCAGCCTGGCGGACAATATCGTCAGGTTCACTTTCCAGAAACTGGACAATATGTGAGATTGTGTTTCTGGCATTGGCGCGAAAGAGGGCCATGAGGGTAGCTTCCCGGACATCAGGCGAGGCGTGGTCCAGAAAGGTCAATAGGAGTGAAATCTCTTCGGTCATGCTGCTGTCGGCCAGCCGACCGGCTGCTTCGACCGCCTTAACAGTAATAGCCGCAGGAGCTTCGTAGGCCAAATCCAGAAGCGAAAGAGCTAGGCTCTTGTCCCCGGTCAGACCCGATGCAAAGGCTGCAGTTGAGGCGACATTCCAGACCGAATCAGAAAGCATCTCCATCAACAGTCCGCCAGCTTGTGAACCGCCAATGCGACCAACAGCCAGTGTGGCACGAGTCCTGACCTGCGGGTTGTCATCTTTGAGGTACTGTTTTAGTCGACCTGAGAGTTCCCGTCGATCCTCAAGGTGGATTATCGTGGCGAGCTTATCGTTGAGAGTAGCCGGCTGGAGAACCATTATGACGTAAAGGCCAGCAAGGACCAGTATTAACACTAACGCCGCCAGGCGGATTTTCTTAATTGCTTTTTTCATATAATGGAAATCTAAGACGACTGGAAACAGCCGTCAACTTGTTTGATGGACTTGAAATAGTCGGTTTGCCATCACCGCGAGTACTTGCGGATCACATTCTCCAGCCGAGGGTCGGACATTTCAGCACAAGCGTGATCAAGTTCGGCGATCTTTTCCGGCGTCAGTTTCCTGAGGCTGTCGGCAAATCGACCGGTGCGGATACGATCATAGACGGACTGCATCCGGGCACGAGTGCCTTGATCTATTATTTTTGGTCCCGCCTGAAGCGATCCAAACCGGGCAGCCACAGAAATACGCTGCAACATACCCTCAATACCGTCGGTCTTGACCAGATCAACAATAAGGTCAAGTTGGTGGGCTACTTCGAGATAAGCATTCTCAGCCGGGATGCCATTTGCGACCAGTACGTCAAATCCATTCTTGACCAGTGAGGCCAATCCACCACAGAGAACCGCCTGCTCACCAAACAGATCACCGACCGCCTCATGCTCAAACGTGGTTTTTACCAGCAGTTTCTTCTTGATACCGAGCGCCAGAGCCAGGTCAATCGCATTCTGTTCCGCCTTGCCGCTAATGTCCTGATCCACGCCATAGAAAGCTGAGACAGATCGCTCGCCGAGATAATTCTCGCGTACTGTTGCTCCGGGAGCATGCGGTGCCACCAGGATGACATCAGCGTCCTCCGGAGGCGATACCAAGCCAAAGTGAACCGACAGACCGTGTAGAAATAGCAAGGTTGAGTTCTTTTTCAGATTCGGCCCGATATCTGTTGCGAAAACCGGCTCATGGAGATGGTCCGGGAAAGCAAAACAGACAATGTCCGACGTTTTGACGGCCTCAGCAATCGTCGCCACAGTAGAGACTCCGTCCTTCATTGCGGCAGCGATTGAAGAAGAATCTTTTCTCAGGCCAACTACTACTTCGTAGCCGGAATCCTGGAAATTGAGCACAGCCGCACGACCCTGGGAACCATAACCGATAACGGCAATCATGCAATTCTGATCAGGTTGTGTCTTGTTCATGTCACAAATATAGCTGTTGACCAGTGCATTGCCAATTGACAAATGACACGAACTTCATTGTCTTAATTCTATGATAGATTTCGGTCAATCAGTACGAAATCTGGTCAGAGCCGCTCTTGTGGAAGATATTGGACCCGGTGATATTACTTCCCAGGCGTGTCTCGTTCCAGAACAAACCAAAGCAGTTATAATTGCCAAATCGACAGGGGTTCTGTCCGGGTTGAAACCGGCGTTGCTTGCTTTTGAGGCGGTAGACTCGGCCAACAAAGTACGCCCGCTTATTAATGATGGCGATTCGTTCAAAGTCGGGGATACCATCATTGAAATCGACGGTTTCAATCAGACATTGCTGGTATCGGAACGGGTGGCACTCAATTTTCTAGCACATCTCAGCGGTGTGGCTACTTTGACGGCTCGATTCGTAGAAGCTGTTAGTGGCACGGAGTGCCGGATTCTTGACACACGCAAGACAAC
Source organism: Candidatus Zixiibacteriota bacterium (assembly GCA_019038695.1). Classification (NCBI taxonomy): domain Bacteria; kingdom Pseudomonadati; phylum Candidatus Zixiibacteriota; species Candidatus Zixiibacteriota bacterium. Next base: position 20,327 of record JAHOYZ010000022.1, on the reverse strand, counting down.
TCCGGGGTGGAGGTTTCTTGAAAAAGAAGCTGTAGCCCATGGCGGAGGAACCAACCATCGACACGGCTTGTACGATATGGTTCTAATCAAAGACAACCATATTACTGCCGCTGGCTCCATTGAAAAAGCTGTCGTCCGCACGCGTGAATTTCTGGCTGCGCCGGATTTCGGCGTTCGTTTCGGCCGAGACGGACAACAAGTTGAAATTGAAGTCGAAGTATCATCGACGGCTCAGCTGGAAGAAGCGATCGCTGTCAGCGTAAAGCGATTACTACTGGATAACCAGACTCCCGACCAGCTTCGAGCAATGGTGAAAAGAGCAAGAACTCTCGACAAGGACATCTCTCTGGAGGCGTCGGGTAACATCACACTCGACAACGTGGCCGAGATCGCCGCCACCGGCGTGGACTATGTTTCCATTGGTACCCTGACGCACTCTGCACCGGCCGTTGACCTGAGTATGCGGATGGTAGAGTAACCATTGTATGAACCAGACAGCGGTGGACAAACTCGCAGAAGATATTCTTCTCCTCCTGCGTGAGCCGCAGGGTAGCATAGTACCTCTGGGCGAATTGGCAGCCAAGTGTATGGTCTCTTTGTTGGAAATCAATGGGGGATTGGCGCGGTTAGGGGAATGGGGTTATGAGTTTAATATAACTACCACCGATGCCTGTCTTATGGCCATCCCTGACGTTCTAACTGAGACGGAAATCAGTTATGGGTTGAACACCAATTCCATCGGGAATCGCATTCTGGCCTATCGCCGGGTTGGCTCAACCAACGACTTGGCAGCTGAACGGGCAAACGAAGGAGCCGACAATGGCACCGTGATTATCGCCGAGGAACAGACCAAAGGGCGCGGACGACTGGGGCGCCACTGGTATTCGGCACCGTCATCGGGAGCTTACCTGTCTATCCTCCTGCGCCCTCCATTCACGCCCGACCGGGCCCCCGGTGTTTCGCTTCTGACCGGGTTGGCACTGATCGAATGCCTGCAATCATATTGTCCCGGCGCGGTACAGATTAAATGGCCCAACGATGTCTATATCAACGGTAAAAAAGTTGCCGGTATCCTGACCGAACTGTCCGCCGAATCGGATAACATTCACCATCTTGTGGTTGGAATGGGAATCAACATTAACCAGACCGACTCAGATTTCCCCACTGAGATTAGTCATCTGGCTACTTCAGTGTCTATTGCCTGCGGTAGGGAAATCAACCGGATCGAGTTGGTGCGAACATTTCTCCAGAAGTTTGAAACAGAATACGAATCTTTCTGCACAGATGGGCTTACCGGCTGTATTGACCGATTGCGCCGTTATTCGTATCTCAATGGTCGGCAGGTGACGCTTGTATCCGGCAACCGCACTATTGAGGGGAAAGCGGTTGGTATTGGTCCCGATGGGGCTCTTCTGGTTGAGAAGGATGGCGAGACGATGGCAATCACATGCGGGGAAGTTACGGTAACAAATCACTGACCCCGGGGAGTCTACTCAGAATGCCGACCGCGGTTGACTGCTGCCACAACGACAGGAACCAGAACCAGCTGTATCATTATTCCCGGTAGACCGGACCAGAGTGCACCGCCACCGGCGATGAACTGGGCGGCAGTATACGGCAGCTCCATGAATAGTCCCAACCCGATAAGGCCAACCGCAAACATCAGCCTACCCAGAAGCATGGCTAAGATGAGTGCAATATAGATGTTGAGTCGGAGACGATTATAGGTAATCCCGGCCACGAAACCGTAGATCGCCAGTTCCATAGACATCAATGGCACGGCGTAGGTTGGTGGCATACCGGTTAACAGATACGACAGGGTTGGGGCCAACAGTCCCACCACGAGACCGCTCCACGGTCCGGCCAGAAATCCTGCCAGTAAAACGGGAATGTGCATCGGGAGAAATATTCGTCCGGCCAAACCAAAGGTGTGAAACCCTACCGGTAAAAGAACAGCTATGGCCAGGAACAGAGCGCTATGGGAAATGATCCGGGTACGTGCGACAGGTGCCATAATCCGACTACTTGAGATTAGTAGAGCAGACGAAGAACAAGCCGGGGTGATCTTCGATGGTCACGTTAGTAAACTGGCTGTTGTGGAACATCTCGCGCAGTTTATCGGCCGGAGGGAAATCATCGTTTTCGAGAACCCCACCTTTGCGATGATGCGCTTCCGAGATTTCCTTGGATGAAGCCAAGTGTATTATGCAAAAGTGACTATTGTTTTTTAGCACCCGGTGGGTTTCCTCAAGAGTCCTTCGCTGGTCGGCAAAATGTGGAAAGGCCGAAAAGGCTACCGCCATGTCAAAGGTAGAATCGGCAAACGGGAGATTGTGTGCATCGGCGCCAACGACATTCACATTTGGAAAAGGAAAATTGCGGTGCGCTTTCCGGGCCATCTCAAACGAGAAGTCAACCCCGGTTACAGAACCGGATTTCCCTGTTTTCCGTCGGAGCATATCAAAAAGGATTCCGGTGCTGCACCCGAGATCAAGGATATCCATTCCCTCCTCAACCGAAAGACCATCTACAATGTGAGAAAGGAATTCCAGATCAATAGCGGTGAACATAAGATCCCATTCCGCAGCTAGTTGGTCAAAGAATTCTTGATGCTTACTCTGTGACATCTTACTAATTTATTCCCTCGGCCTATCAAGTCAAGAGATTTCAGGAGAGAAGGAGATGATGGCACGCGATGGCATACTCATTCCCACTTGAAAAACTCCGGTATTGTGCCCTCTTCGATATCGATCCCGACTCCATAGTTGTCGTACCCATACAGCGAATCATCGCGTGCAGGTTGGAGCCAAACGGCTCCGTTTCTGGCCTGGGGATGATCTCCCTGTGAAGAATCGGTAAACACTTGATAGGTGTCCGTACCGCCGATGTCGATGAAACCGCCGAACGATTTGGCATAACTATAGTACGGAGTGAGTCGGCCCGGCTTGTCATAACCTTTGCGGAAGGTTCCTTCACCAAGTCCAGGTGTGTTTTCACCCAGAGAGTAGCTATCATCACCACCAATATCGATCAGGAAAGCATTAGATCGAATCTGCGCCAAACCCATAGAGATCATCTTCGCCCGGTAGCTGTCATTGCCCCCCTTGTTGATAAGAAAAGCGTTGGTGTAGTCCCAGCCGAACCCAAGAGCTGCTCCGGCTGTCTCAAACAGCTCGTGGGTATCATCACCGTCCTCATCAAGGAGGATGCCATTGCAGAAATGCGCCCCTGAGCCCTGGGTGAAATAGCATGATTCATACTTGTCATTGCCGTTGCGGTCAAGCACCATGCCGGTGCCAAACCAGTAGCCAACCCCCAGTGTCCAATTACCGCTATAATAGTGGTCATTGCCGTGAATATCGATAATTGCTCCGAGACCACCCGCCCAGGCGTGACCATCGGAACCGTCGCCACGACGCCCGAACCCGGCTCCCTGGGCAGTGTTAATGTTGATTTTGTACCCGCTGTGGTAGTCGCCGCGATTGTAGACTTCTGAGAATGGCTCGACGGTATATTTGTCGTCACCATCAAACGAGGCACAAACGCCGATTCCGCCCCCGACGCCACCCATTCCCTGGCCATCGGCATAGAGATAGTAATCGTCTTTGCCGGTACCGTCGAGACATAGCCCGATGCCAAAGTAACCACATCCCTGCGCGGACATATCGGCCCGATAGTTATCGTTTCCAGCTCGATCCAGAAGAACGCCCACCCCAAAAAGACCAGCTCCCTGGGCATACACAGAACCAGCGTAGTGGTCATCACCTTCCGAATCAATGACCAGCCCCACACCGAGCAAACCCACTCCGGCATTTGGGGGGTAGCTGTTGCGTTGGTAACCATAGTAATCATCACCACCGAGGTCGATCAAAACCGAAACCGGGTTCAAGAGAGAAGAGACTGTACCTCCGGTACCTTGCCAGATAGAGTTACGTCCGAAATCAATCACAAGTAGCGTATTGGTCGCGTCATATTCGTACCAACCGGGAATTGACGCTCTCAGGCTTGCCTGTGATTTGGGTGGCGGGACCGATTCGGTTCTGTAGCTTGCCGAGAGAATAACAATACTGCCAAAAGGCGTTTCCAACACCATATCAAAATCATGCGGGATGTCCTTCGCCAGTGGCAGGAGGGCGCGTTCTGCTTTTTCGGCGGCGGCAGCAACTTTGAGTGCGGCATAATGCAAAGATGGCAGGTCAATTGTGGCGGCGATATCGTCAAGCTCCGGATAATACACCATGCCGTCCCCCTGGGTTTCGGCGAGGTCGCGGATAGTGAACGCCTTTTCCATATCATCGCGATCACAGTTACGGAAAGCAAGATTGCGCCATCTTATCGCGTCGGCCAGGTTGACAATCAGTTCCGCCAGGATGGTCTTGACCGTGTCCGGTAAAGACTTCGTCTTATCTCTTATCTCCTGTTCTATGTCAGGTGATTCGACACGGCTGCCAAAAGTATAGTATTCGACCTGACGACCTGCCAAAGTATAAAGACGCTCGACTGCAGTTACCAACGGCGTTGGCCCATCCGGGGCAGGAACAAGGTTGGCCGAATACGACCGGAATCCACCCAGCTTGCGATCCACACCCAGATTGTAAACCATCTTGTACAGACCGTCATCAACACTGTCAGCATAGGCCGGATCAAGATACAACTCCACGACATTCCCCATCACAATAGCATAGTCGTACAGTTTGAATGGTTCGGCGAAAAGATCGTCAAACGAGGTCAAGCGATGCGGAGCGTCCAGGGGGAACCTGTTCCAATAACCCTTCGGCTGATAACCTAAATCTGCTCGGGTGAACCCCACCTCATTCAGAATGCGACCAAGAATATCCGAATCTGTCTGGGCTGTAACTGCAGAAGAAATGAGCGTAATAAATAATGCGAGACAAAGAACGGTTTTCATAGCGTACCTTTCCATTTCTGATAAATGATCATCCAAACAATAAACCAGACCCGGCGATTGACGACCAGATTAAACGTCATCTTCTACCCACCATAGCGATTGACAAAAGGAGGTCAATGACTCACATTATACGATGCTCTACTTCTGGGTTATCATTGCCTACCTGGCTGTCTTAATCGGTGTGGGATCATTTCGAAGCAAGCAGGTCAAAACGCAGGATGATTTTATGGTCGCCGGGCGACGACTGTCCGCCAAGGTGTTGGTTGGAACACTGCTTGCAACCTGGATCGGATCGGGATCGATCATCGCGGGGGCAGGACTGGCGTATGATCGGGGCTTGCCGGCTCTGTGGTTCAGTGTCGGAGTATGGGTCGCCCTGTTGGTCCTATACTTCATTGCCGGAAGAGCTCGTGGACTGGCTCAGTATACTGTTCCCGACTTACTTGAACTACGCTACAATAAATGGGCACGTGTACTGGGGACAATTGTGACTATCGTAGCCTACACTGCCATTGTCAGTTATCAGTTCCGCGCCGGTGGTATGGTTCTCAATCTGGTTACCGGCATCTCTGTCGACCAGGGTATGATAATAACCGCCGCCTTTGTTATCGGGTATACCGTTCTGGCGGGACTGATTTCGGTAGCATACACCGATGTTGTCAACGGTATCATCATGAGCGTGGGACTGCTGATTGCTTTTCCTTATCTTCTCGGCGAGGCTGGCGGCTGGAGCGAAATCGCAGCCAGATTGCCCGAGACACATTTACAACCACTTGGTGAACTCACATTGTTGCAGGCGTTTGGCTATTCTCTTCCCGCAATGTTGTTGTTACTTGGCGAGTCGGGTATGTACCAGCGTTTCTTCTCCGCCAAAGATACCGGCACTGCCAAACGGGCTGTGACCGGCTGGATTATCGGAACAATTGTTATCGAGACTCTGATAATTGTTCTGGCTGTGATCGGGAGTGCATTATATACAGATATCGAATCCGAAATGATCATACTTCATTTGGTGCGTCACGGCCTGCCTGCCATAGCCGGATGTTTGTGCCTGGCGGCAATTGTAGCTGTGATTGTATCTACAGCCGATTCATTCCTGCTGGTGCCGTCAATCAATATCATGCGGGATATCTATCAACGGTTCATTAATCCCAATCTGCCACAGAAACGGATGGTGTTATACTCTCGCATTGTGGTTGTCATACTTGGAATTTTCGCTTTTGCCCAGGTTCGCTTCTTTGAACGAATACTGGAGATGGCCATCTATGCGTACACAATGTATGGGGTCGGAATCACTCCTGCTGTGATGGCAGCGTTTTTCTGGAAACGAGCCACAGCCGCTGGCGGCGTTACATCAATTGCCGCCGGTATGGTTGTTACCATTGTGTGGGAAGTGATGGGCTCACCGTGGGATATTCCGACAGTCTACCCGGCACTCGCGCTGTCTTTGGCTGGCTTGGTTGTGGTCAGCTTGCTTTCGCCCAAACCGGACGAAGGAAAATGGCTGCCGTTTTTCCCGACCACTGATAAAACAGGATATTGCAAATAATGTTCTTCGTGTTAATAACCGGAAAAGACCTTCCTCCAGGAGGATATGATGAAGAAACGGATTGCTGTGGTGGGAATAGACCAGAATACATGGTGTCCCTTTATCTTTATAGTGATAGCCACTCTGCTGGTGATTATGGGGATGGGAGTCGCGATGGCCGCAACTGATTACATCAATGAGACTCAGATCACAACTGCAATTAATAAGTTGAAAGCTATACACACCGAGGTCGATCTGGTTCGTTTAGAACGAGGAGTAAGGCAAACCGCACATCTGTGGCGTGAAGAGGATGGTAATGCCGATGGGTTTGCCACGTTCTGCGAACGCAATTTCATCGCTGATGAAGACCAACGCCAGAAAACCACGGATCGACTGGAAAGCGCGTTGGCGTCAATCTATGGTCATATGGGCAGAATACGACGCGATCTTTCCTGGAATCTCGATATCGAAACCGGACCATTGCTTCCTATCGACTACGAACTGGCTCGATATTCTCCGTATACACATCTGAGCGAGGACATGTTCAACAACAAGATTGCCTTTATCGTGTTGCTTAACTACCCTCAGTATTCGCTCTCCGAAATCCAGGAATTGGGACCGACATGGACTCGTCAGCAATGGGCTGAGGCTAGACTGGCCGAAAGTTTTTCATCACGTGTTCCACCGGAAGCCTCTCAGAAAATCAGCGAGGCTTATCTAGCCGCCAGTAACTACATCAGTCAGTACAATATTTGGATGCATCATCTACTCACGCCAGACGGTGAGCGTCTTTTCCCCGAAGGTCAGAAGCTGGTTACACATTGGAACCTACGCGATGAACTCAAGGCACAGTATGGAGAAGATGACGGCCTTGTGCGCCAGGAAATGATTTATAATGTTATGAATCATATCATCCGCCAGGACATTCCGGAAGCCGTGATAAATAATCCGGCCGTTGATTGGAAACCATCGACGGGCGAAGTTTTTATTTCTTCGATCGTTGATGGTGACCCACGCGAAGGTTGGAAGCCCGACGGTGCAGCAGACAACCTTACCAACAACCCTGAGCCAAACACGCGTTATCAGCATCTATTGAATATCTTCAAAGCTCAGCAACTTGTTGATCCCTATAATCCCAAACTGCCGACGATGATTGACCGACGGTTCGAACGCAATCGGGAAATGAAAGAAACAGAAGTCGAGCAACTTTTGACATCAATCCTTGGTTCGAACGTAATGCCTCAAATCGGTAAGTTGATAAAAAAGCGACTCAGCCGTGATTTGCGCCCGTTCGATATTTGGTACGATGGTTTCAAGGCGCGATCCGCTATTGGCCAGGATGAGCTTGACCAGATTGTCCGCGAGAAATACCCAACCGTTGAGGCGTTCGAGACTGACATACCGAATATCCTTCAGAATCTAGGGTTCGACAAGGCGACGGCGCAATTCCTGGATGACCATATTGACATTGATCCCTCACGCGGTATTGGTCACGCTGCTGGTCCACCCGATAAGAACGGCAAAGCTCGGCTTCGCACACGCGTGACACCGACAGGAATGGACTACAAGGGTTACAATATCGCGATGCACGAGTTTGGGCATAATGTTGAACAAGTGTTTTCGACATGCCGTATCGATCACACCCAGCTACGAGGCGTGCCTAACACAGCCTTCACGGAGGCGTTTGCGTTTGTATTCCAGTCGCGTGATCTGTGGCTACTGGGTATCGAAAACGATAATCCAGACGCGCAGCAGTTGAAAGTTCTGGATGATGTCTGGGGGGCCTATGAGATCAGCGGTGTGTCGCTTGTTGATATGCGCGTGTGGCGCTGGATGTACGCCAATCCACAGGCCACTCCGATAGAGCTGAAAGAAGCAATTATCCAGATTGCCAAAGATGTCTGGAATGAGTATTTCGCGCCTGTATTTGGTATCAAGGATATCGAGTTGCTGGCTGTCTACTCGCACATGATCAGCTCTGGTCTGTATTTACCGGATTACCCAATAGGATCAGTTATAGAATTCCAGATCGAGGAGTATTTGAAGGACAAGGACCTTGCGACCGAGATGGAGCGTATGTGCACCCAGGGATCGCTGACACCTGATATGTGGATGCAAATGGCGGTAGGAAATCCGATCACAACCGAGCCGATGTTGAAAGCAGCAGCGGAAGCACTTGAGGCTTTAGCTGAGTAGTAGTAGGGCGGAATCCTTTTGCGGTTCCGCCATCATGTATCGGCAGGCGCACTGTAGTTACACGAAGCCGGAGACATCGAGCTTGATAATGATGACGACAACAATGATTACATTATGGAGGTTTTATCATGCGCTACGAATTGGAAAGAACACCGACAGAACGAATTTTCATCGAGGGTAGTGAGTTCAAAGGCCACGAGTTGGTGTCACTCAGGATTTACTTTCAGTCCAAAGAGGACGAATGGCTCCCGACCAAAAAAGGCGTGACCTTCCGCCGCGACCAGCTCGACGAAGTCATCGACGCCCTCCAGAAGATCAAGGCTGAGAAGTAGCTGACACGCGACGTGTAATCGATAACATGTCCACGTTCCTTGCCATCTCAACCAACGCTGTCTATATTGACCATAGTTTCAATTACAGCAACGCCTGCGAGAGGAATGGCATATAGACCATGACTAATCTGAACTCGACCCTCCCTCGAAGAACACTATTGTTCCCAACTTTGATATGTCTCTTGATACTCGCGGTAACAGCACTGGGCTATGAGACGGTGGACGACGACGGTGACATCTGTGCCCGGTTGATAGAGGGGTTGGAGAAGTCTGTCTATCGGGTAGAACTCAAGGATAAGAAAATAGGGACTGTTTACACGCTGGGGTTTGTAGTTGATACTGTCCCTCATCCTGTAGTACGACGCGATCTCCTACTGGGGTGCTCCAAGATAAACATCAAGAGCATGTCCGGCAAAAAATACAAGAACAAGGGTATACATAGTGACAGCGAGGATCACAATCTTGCTCGTATATGTGTTCCTTCCAAGAAGAAGAAGTTCAGCGGTCTGGAAACTGCGATTCCTGAGATAACCGATACGGTTCTTCTGGTTCAATTGTCTGCCGATACTTCCTGGTCGTGCTGGGAAGGAATTGTAACGGACGATCGTCGAATACCCGGTTTTGGGCGTCTCTTTTTTGTAGCTACGAGTGCGCCCCCTAGTGATGAATTGCAGCTCGTCCTCTCAGGACGGGGAAAACTGATTGGCTGGAGAGGTCGACAGGCTCTGCCAGGAGCGGACGTAGCCTATGTTATTCCGGCGGGTCAGTTGACTGTGCTTCATCGGGCGCGGGTAAATTACAACTTCCACATCGGCTCCAGAGAGAGCGACCTGATAGACGACTGGAAGAAGAAGAATGTAGACCTATTGTCCAAACGATCTGATTCGTTGTATGTGCTCGGACTCAATCACCTCTGGGAAGGGAGATTGGACATCGCTCGTCGACTGTTCAATGAACTAGCACTGGCTGAGCCTTCATTCGGTCCGGGCTGGTTCTATAAGGGCACTTGCGATGAAATCTTTCAGAGCCCCGCCCTAGCCAACGCAGCCTATGAGAACGCCCTCCGCTACGACCAGGACTTCGCCAAAGCCCATCTCGCCTCGGCCAAATTGTCCCATCTATCAAACTCGTGGAGTAGATTTAGCAAATCGGCCAGCGCCCAATTGGCCGCCGTTTTCGACCCCGGCTCGGCCGAAGCCCTGGTTGTCCGTGCATTTCATATCGTGTCGCCGCAATTAGCCGACGGAGTCATCGAGCAATGTGGTCTTGCGAGAAAAATAGATCCTGAGGTGCCTGGGACTGAAAGAGTGATCGCCCTGGCTTACTGGTACAAGAGCGATTTCGAGGCAGCCATCGCCGCGGCCGAAGTAGTTCTGGCCATCGATTCCGCCGATGTCACTGGGATTCTCATCAAAGCTGAGTCCTTTCTCGGATTGGAGCAGTTTGAGGAGTCGGTGACATTCTATCAGCAAGGCCTTGATTTGCTAGAAACCGAATCAGCGGATATCTACTTCTCGCTGGGTCGTGCATATACTGGACTCAAGCAACATGCCAAGGCCTCAGAGGCGTACTGGCAGGCGACTGAAATCAAGCCGGACTACAAGGAAGCTCATTGTAACCTCGCAGCAGCGTACCGCAAACAGAAACTATGGCAACTTGCGTTGAACGCCAGTTCCAAGGCTCTCATGTTGGATCCTTACTTCCCTCAGGCTCGGTGCTCAAAGGGATTAACTCACGCCGAAATGAAAGACGAGGCCGCTGCCCGTTCGGAACTACAGATTCTCCGTGAAATGAAGAGCGATTATTACAATGTCCTAAAGAAGGCCATCGACGAGACCGACTTCGACAGCGACGAGTGAACCGAGTCGCGCGCCGGCATCATCCCCCCAGTTTTTGTTGATTTTGAGTTTCCCAAGAGACAGCCTTAGGCTGTGGCACGAATACAGAAACCTCCACCCGGTCGGCTGGTCGTCTCGATTATCTATTCCTCGCTTGATGCGCTGGCTGACTCGTTGCGTGTGATCGAACGCAAATTCTCCCGTGTGGAGTGTGAGACGATTGAAATTCCGTGCAGCACTCAGGATCGATACCGTGAAGAAATGGGGGATAATCTCCAGCGTCGTATATTCTCTTTCGAGCAACCAGTACCGGTCGACTCGCTCCCGGAGATCAAGGCCAACTGCCACAAGATCGAGCCGATGTTCTCCGATTGTGTTCGTGATTTCCATTTTCGTACGGTCAATATCGACCCTGGCATTCTTACTCCCGACAAATTGGTGATGGCCTCACACCGGGAATACAACCACCGGCTGTACCTCGGCAACGGCGTGTTTGGCCAAATAGAATTGATTCACTCTCAAGGGCAGTTCATGCGGCTTCCCTGGACAAATCCTGATTTCTGTCACAGTGAGGCGATGGATTTATTCAATCGCGTACGTGAGAGCTTTGATGCTACCGATAGCGAGGGGGAGGTAACCAAACTTAGCGATGTAGGGTCGATTTTCTGACCGTGGGCTATCGACCGATCTTCATTCTCCAGTTAAAGCTTTATCCTCTGGCCAATCTTACGCTTATTCGAAACCGACCCGCCGCTTCCGGCGAGTGTATAATAACCGGGCGCTCGACGCCCGAAAGTGAACCGAAACATCCGGGAATGCAATGGACAAATTCGTAATCAACGGTGGTCACCGCCTTAAGGGTCGGGTCAAAATCGACGGCTCCAAAAACGCCGCCCTGCCAATTATCTTCGGAGCGCTCCTTATCGACAAGGGCGAGAGTGTTATCAAGAATGTTCCCCCGTTGCGGGACGTCCATACCGCCATCAGAGTAATGGAGTATCTGGGAGCAAAAGTAACCTACGATGCGCGTCGTTGCGTAATGACAGTCAAAGCCGGTGGGCTCAATCAGAATACGGCTCCGTATGAACTGATGCGGCAGATGCGAGCCTCTTTCCTTGCATTGGGACCGATCCTGGCCCGTCTTGGCGAAGCTCGCGTCTCATTGCCGGGCGGTTGTGTTTTGGGGGCACGTCCGGTCAATTTTCACGTGGCCGGCTTTCGCGCTCTGGGAGCCAAAGTAAGCGAACGCAGCGGCTATGTTGTGGCCAAAGGTAAACCGTTGAAAGGCGGAGTCATCTGTTTTGACCGACCTTCACACACCGGCACGGAGAACCTCCTCTACGGGGCGGTTATGGCCAAAGGACGGACTACGCTTGTCAACGCCGCCTGCGATCCAGAAGTGGTCGATGTCGCCAATTTTCTCAACCAGGCCGGGGCGCGTATTCATGGAGCCGGTACACCGACAATAGTCATCGATCCGGTGCGACGCCTGAAGCCGGTAGAATACACCGTATCGGGTGACCGACTCGTGGCCGGGACTTATCTCATGGCTGGCGCAATTACCGGTGGTAACATCAAAATCACCGGCTGCGCATCGGATACATTGACGGTCGTGCTCCACAAATTACAGGAGATGGGGTGCCGGGTAGATCAGACCGCCAAGAGCGTGACTTTGAAAGCTCCGCGTCGCCTTAAGCCGGTGGCGGTTACGACCTTTCCCTACCCCGGCTTTCCGACCGATCTTCAGGCCTGTATTATGGCTGCCGGTTGTGTCGCCACAGAAACATCGCATGTAACGGAGACCGTTTTCGAAGACCGGTTCTCCCACACTATGGAGATGCGGCGCTTAGGCGCAAAAATTGCCATTTCGAGCAACGAAGCAGTCATCACCGGTGTTAAAGAATTACACGGCGCTGAGGTTATGGCGTCTGATATCAGAGCCGGGGCTGGCATCGTGCTGGCTTGTCTGGCCGCCCGGGGCCAGTCGGAGGTGTTGCGAGTGTATCATATTGACCGAGGTTATCATCGACTGGAGGAAAAGTTGTCGTCCCTTGGAGCCGATATCAGGAGAATAGGAGCGTAGTAAACGCTTCGGTAGATTACGGCCGGGGGGCATGATATAATTGATGGTCTGGCAGACCATTATGAGAAGTATTATTGTTTAGAGGATTTGTTGGAATGAAGAAATCGATCCTGGCTCTATTGATAGTTTCCATCGTGTGCCCAAGCTTTCTCTCCGCCCAGGAAGTAAGGTTTGGTAAAAACAAGGTTCGCTACAAACAATTCGATTGGAGCTACCTTCAGACCCGACACTTCGATATGCATTTCTATGAAGATGCCTACCCGGCGGCAAAATTTGCGGCCGCTGTGATGGAATCATCGTATGTCGAAATCTCCGGGGAACTCAACTATCTTGTTCAACGTCGGATTCCGGTCTTCATCTACAATTCGCATAATGATTTCCAGCAGACCAATATCATTTCGTCGCTCATTTCCGAGGGAACCGGCGGTTTCACGGAAATGTTCAAGAACCGTATCGTCATTCCCTTCTCCGGTTCCTACGAGGATTTTCGACACGTTCTCCATCATGAACTGACCCATGCTGTCACTTTCGACATGCTCTACGGCAATGCCCTCTCTTCGTTGATCTCTCGTCAGCGGTTTTTCAGCATGCCTCTTTGGCTCGCTGAAGGCTATGCGGAGTATTCCTCTCGTCACGGCTGGGACTACTGGTCCGACATGGTCGTGCGGGATGCTTGCGTCAATGGCTACCTGGCTCCACCCTGGGCGCTTGGAGGTTACCTGGCATACAAGGAAGGGCAGGCGATGATTAAATACATCGCCGACAAGTATGGCGAAGAGAAACTGGGGGAGATCTTTCGCAACGGCAAAATACACCTGACCATGAACCGTACCCTCAAGGAAACCATCGGTATTGACGAGGAGAAATTCTGGCAAGAGTTCAGCAAGGAAATGAAGCGCCGCTATTGGCCCGAAATAGCCATACGAAAAGATCCCGACGAAATCTCTAAACAGCTTACCCACGCCAGGAAAGATGGCTCTTACTTCAACGAAAAACCAGCCTTCTCACCCGAAGGGGATCGTATCGCGATCTTCACCGACAAGTCCGACTATACTGAGATCGTTCTAATATCTGCGGCCGACGGCAAAGTGGTTGATCGGTTGGTCGAGGCGCAACGCTCCGGAGACCTGGAATCACTACACTCCTACGTCTCGGGTATGTCATGGTCGCCTGACGGTAGACAGATAGCTTTTGCGGCCAAGTCCGGAGGTAAAGAGTCCATCTTTCTGTATGATTTGTCGCAGGGGAAAGTTACTCATAAAAAACGTACCGGATACCACAACATCATCTCACCAGCCTGGTCACCCGACGGTAAGAAAATTGCTTTCTCAGCTCTGGAAGGCTACAAACGTGACTTGTTTTTGTATGATCTCGAATCTGACCAGGTCAAACGCCTGACCAATGATAGATATGATGATGTCGAGGCTTCCTGGCTACCGGAAGGTAACCAACTCATATTCTGCTCTGACCGTCCCCACCAGCAAAGCCCAACCATTGATCTCGAAAAGCATCTCTATGTTGACTCTGGCGCGTTCATGCCCGGCGACTTCGAATATGGATACTATAATTTGTTTCGCATAGATCTCCTGGATCTTACCATTTCCGAACTTGGTGTTGGCCCGGGCCAAAACAAAGCCCCGGCCGTTTCACCCGACGGTAGTAAAGTAGCTTACATTTCCAATCGCAATGGAATTGACAATCTCTATGTAGCCCTACTCGACAGCACCCAACAATTTGCTGTGACTGATATCATCTCCGGAGTGAAATCGCTTTCATGGTCTCCCGACAGCAAACAGATTGCTTTCAGTGCGTTCTTTCAAGGTGCCTTCGATATCTTTATCCTTAAAGACCTTATTCCGGCTGGTGAAGGTGGTGTTCTGTCACCGACTGATTTCATACTGGGTAAGTATGATCTGCTCAAACCTCATCGGGGAAACAAAACCCTGGTTACTCGTCACAATACGAATGATACTTCATCCCAATCGGAGGACGCCATTGATTGGGATAACGACTACCAGACCTACACACCCGATTCTACTACATGGACTCAGCATGATTCGAGTCTTGTCGATTCGAACTTGGATACATCGACTGCCGAGGTGGACACCACTGCCGACGGATCAACTGTAACTGAAACCGGTATCCACGACGGTGAATATGTTTACGTAGCACCGGCCGATATTGATCCACTCGATTCGGTGATGATAAACATCAACGATACGACTGGTCGTTTTACTGTCGGCCTGACTGAACCGGCTTTGTTTGACTCTGTACCGCCCCCTCTGGCTTCGGGTGACTATACGATCAGGAAATACAAAACGAAATTCACCCCCGATTACATTGGAGGTGGATTCGCTTATGACACGTTTTTTGGTCTTCGCGGTCAGACACAGTTTGTTTTTTCCGATTATCTGGGCAATCATCAGATCCAGATTGCCACCGATCTCGTGAACACTATTGATCAGTCATATATACAGGCATTCTATTTCTACAATCGCCATCGAACTAATGTAGGGGCGGGGTTCTTTCACTCGAAAAACTACTATATCGACAATACCGACTTTCTATTCTCTGATCGCTTCTATGGGCTAACGGCATTCGCCGGGCGTCCATTCTCCACCTTCAGTCGCCTGCAATTTGTTGTTTCGCAATACTTCATTGATCGAGAATATCACGACCGCTACGACTACCGCGAGGATCGCAGCACCAAAGTAACTACCGGCGAGTTTGCCTATGTTACCGACAATATCATCTGGGGTTTGACCGGTCCGCTCAACGGACGCAGGGCAAAGCTTTCGATCCAGGGCGGGATCAATCTCTTCGACTCCAGGGACATCGATTTCCAATCAGTCGAACTTGATTATCGCAAATACCGACATCTTGGCAAAACCTTCTCAATGGCGTTCCGTCTGGCCGGTGGAGCCTCGTTTGGAAGAACTCCCAAACAGTATTTTCTCGGTGGCACCACCAACTGGATCGGCAATCGGACACTTGATGCCAACGTTTACGATGTCGAGAATCTGTACTTCGCCGATGTCGTCACTCCCCTTCGCGGCGTGCCCTACTACGAATTGGCCGGTAACCGATTCGTCCTGGCCAATTTCGAGTTCAGGTTCCCTATGATCGAATACTTTGTGATGCGCTTTCCACTATCGCTGGTCATCGCCAATGTCGGCGGCGCAATCTTTGCCGACCTTGGTGCCGCCTGGACCGATAACAATTTCAAGTTTGGCACCCGCCATGATGGTAACCGGCTGGTAGATATGAAAAGCGGTTTTGGCTTTGGCATGCGAGCCAATATGGGGTTCATTCTCCTGCGTTATGACCTGGCCTGGTCCACCGATTTCCAGAACGTTTCCGACAAGCCAACCTACTACTTCTCGTTTGGTGCAGACTTCTAGTCAACTCGTGTAGTAGTGATCAGGTTGACAAGCAACCTGACTTTCGAGCTTGTTAGGGATGGTTTATTATACAGAGAGTTGATAAAACAAAAAAAGAACGCGGTCGTCAATGACCGCGTTCTTCAGAACAAACTGTCGCCAAGCTACCTTCTCTTATGGGCAGAGCAGAATTTACTCTTCCCATTAGTGAAGCGCTTACACCGACGGCCAGCTGCAGTCTTTGCAGCACAGCGGATCTTCTTGGCCTTGACCACTTTCTTCTTGGCCTTGACCTTTCTCTTCGGTGCAGCTTTCTTCTTGGCAGCTGGCTTCTTCTTCTTGGGGGTTGCTTTCTTAGCTTTGCGCATTTAGCTTCTCCCTTAAGAGTTAATGGTCAACAGTTACAAAAGAACTTTTATTGTAACGTGTCAAGAAAAAAGGCAACATGGATTCCAATTAGAACATCAATCGCACACGATCAATTGAGCAGAAACGCGACACCATCACCGACGTCACCTTGGAACCTCACATAGAACAATCACAATTCGTTAACATCTCTTGCTCGATGAATGACTGTTCTTTCTACCTTTCCTTTTATTATCTTCGTTGTCATTATCTTTACGACCAAAGTTTTGCAACGTAATTGCCATCTCCTGAAGCCGTTCGTCCACTGCGGCAAAAACCGATCCCAAAGTGAACTTGCCGTTCTTGAGTCGTCGTCCAGCAATTCGGCCGGTAAGAACTTCAATACCTTCGCTAATCGTCTTGACGGGATATATATGGAACTTGCCTGTCTTTACAGCGTCGATGACATCCGGTCGCAATAGTAAATCAGTAACATTTTGGTACGGGATCATCACACCCTGGTTACCGGACAGACGCCTACTTCGACAAACGTCATAGAACCCCTCGACCTTTTCGTTCACGCCACCGATAGGCTGGATAATTCCCTTTTGATTTACCGATCCGGTTACTGCAATGCTCTGTTTCAGTGGAATACCGCTGAGGGATGAGATTATAGCATAGATCTCAGTCGAAGAAGCTGAATCGCCATCAACGCCGCCATATGATTGCTCGAATGAAATTGACGCCGTCATTTGCAGTGGTTTGTCCTGAGCAAATATACCCCGCAGATAGCCGCTGAGAATCAATACGCCTTTGTTGTGTGTGGGACCGGAGAGATCGGATTCACGCTCAATATTGATAACACCCGCTCGACCCATTGAAGTGCTGACCGTGATGCGGGTCGGCCGTCCAAAAGAGTACTCGCCCATGCTGTATACTGACAGTCCGTTGATCTGACCGACGGCTGTCCCTGATGATGAGATTATCAGAGTGTCGGTATCGATCATCTCCTGAATCTTGTCCTCAACCAGATTAACGCGCGACCGCTTCAGCTCCATAGCGCGGTAGACATCTTTGCGTTGTACTTGCCGCCCCCTTCGCGTCCGAGCACAAAAGGAACTCTCTCGGATAATATCCGCGATCAAACTGAATCGGGTTGTTAGTTTTCCGCGGCGACCAGCCAACCGCATCCCATACTCGGCCACAGCCTGCATACCGCTCAGATCAAAGGTGGGCAGTTGCTCTTGTTCTACTATCCGACGCACGAATTCATAATGAGTTCGTAGTCGCTTGTTGTCGCTCTTGACATTGGTATCAAACTCGGCCTTGATTTTGAAGATTTTTTTAAAATCATCATCGAGCCGCCAGAGCAAGTGATATGTTCGTGCCTCTCCGATCAGGATCACTTTGACATTGAACGGGATCGGTTCCGGCTTAATACCAGAACCGGCCATCATATAGAACGGATCAAATCCAGTGATTTCGATTTCCTGGTTGCGTAGGGCTCGTTTCAGATGCATCCACACGCCCGGCTCGGTCATCACGTCCATCGCATCAAGGACAAGATATCCGCCCGCGGCCTTGAGGAGTGAACCGGCAAAGATGCGCGTGAAATCTGTCCGCCAGTAACCAAAACGATCGACCACGCGTTCAAGTGAACCAAACAAATTTTTGTATGATGGGGATTTCTCAATTATGACCGGGATTGTCTCGGTCGATGAATTATCCAGAATGAGGTTGACCGAAAATTCTTCGAATGGTTCCCGTTTTCGATATGGTGGTGGTTCCTCTTCGCCGCGCCTGGGCTGAGCTTCCCGGAAGCGATCCAGATCGCTCAACATTGCTTCCTCCGCCTCCTCGAGATACGAAACCACTTTCTCATCAGGGAAACGTTTCTTGATCAAGCTGATCTTATCGGAAACCAAAGGGGATACTATCGAGAGGCTCAGTTTCTCCAGGGCATCTTCCATTTTGTTGGTCAGCTTTTTTGATTCAACAGTGGTAGCATCAAACTCCCTGCGGAGACTGTCCCATGTACGTCGCAATTCATCGAGCCGGGATAGTGAGAATTTCCCGTCTCGTTCCAATTGTTCCAGCTTCTCCAGCGATACCGGTTCATCATCAATCAAAGGTTGAATCTCGTTGCGAATCCCCATACTGGCCTGAAGCTGGACCATCACAAATCCGGCTCCGCTAAGTCTTTCTTCAAAACCATGAATGAGTTTCTTCTGGCGCCCCTCAAACTCTCGCACGACACGATTCTGTCGATCTTTGTAATCCTCAGACATGAATATCTTTGGCACCGCCTTACGCATGGAATTTACCAAATACGCCATGTCCTTTTTAAAACGTACTCCATCACCCGCTTTGAAAGTCAGAATGATCGGGCAATCGTCGTTCTTGAAGTTGTTGACATAGCACACATCCGATAGGTTCGGCCGTTTGGATTTGGCGTCTTGAAGAACCTGTTTCACAGCCGCCACCCGACCGGTTCCGCCAGCTCCTGCGATGAACATATTGTACCCCGGACTGTCGATCTCCAGCCCTGTTTTCATCGCTGCGACTGCCCGCTCCTGGCCAATCACTCCCGTACAGGCACAGATATCATCGGATGTTTTGACGCCTCGCGGCTTGAAGTCTATCTTGTAGTCAAGATCGGTGGCCTTGAGTTCTCGTGGTTGCTTGGCCGAGGGCGTTGTTTTGCGCGCCATCCACTCCTCCATTCGGATTCCATGGGCCGCCCGTTCGGTCACACGCCAAAGCAGCCCGATTGCTTTTCCTCCCAATATAGTTGTAACGATTCATTGCAATCAACAAAAGACAACCGACGATAGCGCCACTCCAATATGTCAATCTCATCCTGTTCCGCAGCAGGAAGGGCTTTAAGGCGTGTTTGACTTAAATCCCTGTAATTTTCTACCGATCTCCCCTACACATGATCGGAGAACTCCTAACTATGAGAAACGACAACAGCTTAGTGGACATAAACAGGCGTAGTGCGACAAGTTGACGCTTGCTGACAAGAAAAAAAGTGATCCCTTATTGTCGAAAACTGTACTCTGCTAATTGGTTGGTTTCCTTCACATTACGAGAGTGCTGCCTGTAACTGATTGAACAACAACGCTATTGATTCTATTGACAAGGGGCCGAGAATCTCTATATTCCGCCCGTTGCTTTTATAGCTTTGCGTATTGAGTTTTGGCGGTATCGTTCAGGGGTTAGGACGGGTGGTTCTCAGCCATCAAACCGGGGTTCGATTCCCCGTACCGCTAGAGTTTAAGGCGAAGGGATGAACACACTCAAGTGTGATCATCCCTTTTGCTTTGTGGGGGAGAGGTATAGGTCGTTTCGCGGTAACCACGGGAATTGACGTTGTGAGCAGCAAAAGCCACAGCAGTGTCAAGAGTTGTGTGTAAAAAGTGCATCCATATTCTTCATGCAGCTATCTTTATTAACTGTTTGATGGTTTTGATCTTTCCTTTAGGTTTCTGCCATTTGGTGTTAAGCAATTGAAGATGGCGTAGATAATACGATCATAGCTTCTTGAGCTCTGGAAGTATCCCATCACTTTCAACCGCCGTCTGACTTCCCGGAAACAGCGTTCGAGGTAATATCTTTAGAAGTGTGTAAAAGACAAAAGGTGTATCCTAGAGTTTTCAATGACCCACAAAGGAGACACCTAATGCCTTATCGAGAATTGAATTTCGACAGTCACA
>JAHOYZ010000021.1 GCA_019038695.1 Candidatus Zixiibacteriota bacterium | reverse complement strand
ATTCATCCCTTGCCTTTTGGGATGAAGTATAGCTAATCATTAGGACATTTCTAAATTGCTCATATAGGACATTATCACTTTGCGGGAACACCCGCATAAGGCCGTGTTTATCAATAGCTTATGCGGCGTGCGTCAGGGCTGTGGGTTGTTTGGAATCGTTTAGCCGGAACCCTGGCTCTTGGTTTTAGAGTACGCCGCTTGACTTTGAGCCGAACGCCGTCGCCAGAATTGAACTCAAAAGCCTTCAGACGCCAGCCCACCTTTCGTCTATCGTACTTCAAATCCAGCTGCCAGGGACACCCGCGCGAATACATGACAAACGATGGCTGCTCGGAATCAAGATAGCTCGCTGTCACCTGAACATTCTCCAGCCCGTCAACCGAATCCGGCACATCGGTCAAAAGGGCAAGAATATCCACTCGCGGCGACAGGTCCGAACAGCCCATCGCATCCAGAAGTGATCCGGCTGACTCGTCAAGGTACTCATTCGTCCGCGGGAAGTAGACATACAGGCGGTCGTCCCTGATTGTTCCCTTCATCGCCCCTTTGCCAAGATACCCACGGCCGCTCAAAGCTGTCACTGAATCCGTTCGATAGACTTCCAGCCGGAACGAAGTTGGTTTTCCTTCGCGCCAGACACGAGCATCAAACAGCCACGCTTCTGCTCTGATTTTATCAACCTTACCCCCTGATGCGGATTCTCGCACGTCTTCTGATCTATAGGAGCTTCCACAGCCGATAAGACTCAGAAGGATAAATCCACCGATGGTGGTCCGGGACAACATCGGTTGCTTAGCCCAGCCTTATGCCAGAGAAAAAATAGACCGCCGCCGAGACGAACGGCCCGAGGATCATCCAGGTCATACCGGAGAAAATCAGGAGCATCAGTATGATCGGTGAAAAACGCTGGAGCTTGTCGAGGAAAGCAGTCTGCTCCGGCGGAAGGATACTGCGCAGTATATGCGAACCATCAAGCGGGAAAAGTGGGATGAGATTAAAAAATGCCAGCGAGCAGTTGATTATAACTGAAAACTTCAGAATCATCAGCACCGCCATAGGCATATCTATTCCCACCGTCATTACTATGCGTAATAGAGACCCGAAGATAAATGCCAATCCAAGATTAGAGAGTGGTCCAGCGGCTGAGATCCAGAAATTGGCTCGACGCGGATCGCGTAGATTCATCAGATTCACCGGCACCGGTTTGGCCCAGCCAAACCGAAATCCTGACAGGAACATCATGGCGGTACCCATCAAATCCAGATGAGCCAGCGGATTGAGGGTCAACCGTCCGGCATCACGCGCCGTAGTATCGCCGTACCGCAGAGCCGTCCAGGCGTGGAAAAACTCATGCACGGTTAGCGCAAATAGAATTGCCGGGGCGGCTATTATCGCTCGTTGTAAAAAATCCTCACCAAACATATTCGCCTATCACTCCTGACACTACTAATACTTCCGTCCTTGCCATCCCTTGCTGTGGGTTCCTAACCAACCTATTGATTCCCACTCGCGCAGAACCAACGAGGTGATTTCTTTGAATTATGGTACGCTTAAGAAAGGCTAACAGCCAGAAAAAAGTGAGGGGGGGGTGGTAAGGACAATATTGATTGCGTAATCTGTCTGTCTTGAGTAGGTCGAGACTATCATCAGTCTCGACACATCTGGCAGGAGCGCGGGGCTCCTACCCTACCAAACTACCCCTTCACCACCCTCGAATTCCTGTCATAAAACCGCCACGGGAGTTCTTTGCCCACACTTATTCCAATACGATTCGACTGACCCACATTAGCGGTTTCCTCGTGACGATCTTCAAGATAGAGTTCACCACCGACAAGATCAAGACCATTGTGCGTGCGATCCAGTCCGAACGAGCGACAGAACTTCCCCGGTCCGTTGAGCAGTTCGTGAGGTTTACTTTTCGGTGAATGTCGTCGCATCTCGTCGATTCCCTCCACCGGCTCTGCCCCACGCAGTAACACTGCCGCCGGGGAGCCTTCAGGTTCAGTCACAATATTGAGACAGTGGTACATACCATAGATAAAATAGACATAGCTGATTCCAGGCGGACCAAACATGACCTCATTGCGTTTGGTCCTTCCCCGCGCAGCATGACAGGCGGGATCATCGGTACCAATATACGCCTCGACCTCAACGATGCGCGCCGAGAGCCGGCAAGCCGGTGTTTTATAGACGATGTACTTACCAATGAGATCAGGAGCCACCTCAAGTGTTGGGCGGACATAGAAGGAACGGAGTAGCATGGTGTGGTTCCTCTCTGGGTGGCCCACAGCTTGCTGTGGGTTCCGTGAATACCTCACCGTCCCCATAACCCTACCACAACGATATCCGGAGTTCGGCAATTGTGATTATAACAATTCGGGCTGTGCCGCAAGTCGTCTATGTGTCGCAATCTTGTCATCAAGACAATCTACGTGCTTACTGATCCCACAGCAAGCTGTGGGCCACCCTGCCTACAAATTTCATCCCGCAGCAAGCTGTGGGGCACCAAGCGAATCTCCCTGATTCTTAAAAAAAGGAGCTAAGCCCCCCAGTCAGGAACGGATTGTGGGCGCGTTCGTTACCTACCGTTGTCTCAGGGCCATGACCGGGGTGACAAGTCACCGAGTCTGGCAGAGTCAGGATTTTCGTTTTGATGGAATCAATCAACTGCTCGGTCGATCCACCAGGTAGATCGGTGCGACCAACAGAACTGAAGAAAAGCGTGTCGCCCGTAAAGAGACGAGCCTCTATTTCGTCGTAGAAACAGACTCCGGCAGTTGTGTGACCGGGTGTCATCAAGACCTTCAATTGGACAGAGCCAATAGCGAGCGTGTCCCCATCGTTCATCAAGTGATCGGGCGGTGGAGTAATGATCGAGTGGCCAACTAGGGCAGTTACATTGGCCGATGGATTCGCCAGCAGGTCCTGTTCACCATCGCCAATATATAGTGGAATCCGATACTTCTCCTTGACCTCTGTTAAGGCTACGATATGGTCGCCATGGCCATGGGTCAGTAAAATCGCTTTCGGCGTGAATCCGGCTTGGTCTACCGCTTCGATAATCCTCTGGGCTTCATCTCCCGGATCAATGATAACACCGTCCCCGGTATCTTCATCCCAGTAAAGGAAACAGTTGACTTCAAACATTCCGACAACAAGTGTTTGCAGCTTCATAATGGACACCAAGATAAGGGCATTGGCCGCAAAGTCAACCCCACACAGGCTTGTGAAATAAGTAACTATTCCCGAGCAAATCTCATTGACCCCATAGCACCCCGGAAGTATATTTCTCGCTTCCTGAATGGAGGATGTTGTAGGATGAGTGCGGAACTGAAAAATAAGATACCGGATCTGAGAAAACGACTCGACAAACTTGCGAGGTTTCTTTGACCTCGATGGACGCAAAAAGCGAATAGCCGCTCTCGAAAAACTGTCTGCGCAGGAAGGATTCTGGGATAACAACCAGACCGCACAGGCAGTGACCAAGGAAACAGCGGTACATCGAAAATGGGTCGAGTCGTACCAACAACTGGATGGCGACCTCAACGATTTGAGTGAGCTTCTGGAGATGACCGATTCCGCAACGGGCACCTCCGACATGGAAGACCTCATGACTGCCCTGAAGGATTTGGAAGACTCCACCGACAAGCTGGAGTCGTCCGCATTGCTGTCGGGTCGCGACGACCACCGCAATGCGTTGCTCACTATCCATCCGGGAGCAGGCGGAACCGAATCGCAGGATTGGGCAGAAATGCTCTTTCGCATGTACAATCGCTGGGCGGAGCGTCGAGGTTTCAAAGTCGATCTGATGGATTACCAACCGGGTGAAGAAGCGGGGCTCAAATCAGCTACAATGGAATTCTCTGGTGATTTTGTCTACGGTCACCTCAAAGCGGAATCCGGTGTTCATCGACTTGTCCGCATCTCCCCCTTTGATGCGGCCGCTCGAAGGCACACTTCCTTTGTATCTGTGCATGTCTTTCCTGAGGCGGAAGGTAACCTTGACGTTGAGATTAAAGATGATGACGTCCGCGTGGACACTTTCCGCGCTTCTGGCGCTGGAGGTCAGCATGTCAACAAAACCTCATCGGCGGTTCGTCTGACACACGCTCCTACCGGTATAGTGGTCTCATGTCAATCCGAACGCAGCCAGCACAAGAACAAGGATGCCGCTTATCGGGTGTTGCGTTCACGCCTCTACCAGCTTCGTCTGGAAGAAGAGGCAAAAAAGATGCAAAAATATGAGGACGCTAAGAAAAAGATCGAGTGGGGTTCACAAATACGATCATATGTCTTCCATCCGTATAACATGGTGAAGGATCACCGCACTTCTGTCGAAACCGGCAATGTGCAGGCTGTGATGGATGGCGATCTGGATCAGTTCATAGATGCCTTTCTGACCGACTCGGAGCTTAATGACAGTCTGCGTCGAACGAGCAAAACGGTATGAATAACATTTCACAGGAAATTGGATCATAAATGAAAGCACTAAGTCGAATCAAGGACAATGCCCGCGCCAAGAAACGCCGGGTAGTACTCCCCGAAGGAACCGAGCCGCGCACTATCCAGGCCGCCAAGAAAATTCGTTCGGAAGAAATCGCTCAGGTAACTATTCTGGGCGACACCAAAGAAATCGAAACATTAGCCAAAGAACACGGCCTTAATCTCTGCCAGGTTGAGGTTGTCGACCCGGCCCACTCGCCAAACTACAATACTTATGTGGCAGAGTTCATGGAGATGCGCAAAGCCAAGGGCATCACCGAGGAGCAAGCGAAGGAGTTGATGGCGGACCCGTTGTATTTCGGAGCAATGTTGGTACGTCACGATCACGCCGATGCTTCTGTCGCCGGAGCCATCAACACCACCGGCAACGTCCTTCGCGCTGCTATTCATGTTCTCGGCCTTAAGCCGGGGATCAAGGTCGTCTCAAGTTGCTTTTTGATGACCCTGCCGAAATACCGCGGCGTCCACGATAAAGTGTTCATGTATGGCGACTGCGCTGTTGTGCCCAACCCGACTCCTGAGCAACTGGCCTCGATTGCTGTTTCCACCGCCGAGACGATGAAATTCCTATTGGGCGAGGAGCCGCGTGTAGCTATGTTGTCATTCTCCACCAAGGGCTCCGCCAAACACGAGGACGTCGACAAGGTTCTCAAAGCCCTCGATATACTTAAGACAGAACACCCCGACCTCAAGGTTGACGGCGAATTCCAATTGGACGCCGCAATTGTCCCCGAGATCGGCGCTCGCAAAGCACCCGACTCGGAGATCGCCGGCGACGCCAACGTTCTGATATTCCCCGACCTTGATGCCGCCAACATAGGTTACAAACTAACTGAGCGACTAGCTGGAGCAACCGCCACCGGACCGATCATTCAGGGGCTGGCCAAACCGGCTAACGACCTATCTCGTGGATGCTCCTTTGATGATATTGTTGATGTCACCGCAATTGCGACTTTGCTGAAGGGATAAGTTTTATGAGTCTGAGCCAACTGGCCAGGGAGATCAGTGAGTCTCCAACCCTGGCCCTCAACGAAACCGCTCGTCTTCTGCGGGAGCGTGGTGAACCGGTCATACATCTCGGAGCCGGTGAACCTAAGAGTAAGGTACCGATTGATGCCATTCTCAGTGCTGCCGCCAGACTGAAATCGGGCGAAGTTCGCTATACACCCACCGAAGGTATTCCCTCACTAATCAAGGCGATCATTCGCTATACTGAGGACAACTACAACAAAGTCGTGGGTCCGCAAAATGTAATGGCTTCCGCCGGTGCCAAACAGGCCATCTATAACCTGATGATGACCCTCGTAAATCCGCAGGATGAAGTCATTATCGTTGCTCCCTATTGGGTCAGCTACCCGGAGATCGTCAAGATGGTCTATGGTGTGCCGGTGATCGTAACACCAGAATCCGGCAGGTTCGTGCCTACGATGGAAGACATCACCCAGAACGTCAGCTCCTACACTAAAGCTATCATCATCAATAGCCCCAACAACCCCTCAGGTGCGGTTTATAGTGAAGACCTCATTGGCGAATTGGTCGAGTTCTGCGAGGCCAAGGGTATTTACCTCGTAATGGACGACATTTATCACAAACTCGTCTTCGATGACCAATCCTGGACTTCCGTATACAAGTTTGTCAAAAAGGACATTGAAGATTCCAAGGTGATCGTCGTTAATGGAGTATCGAAATCATACGCCATGACCGGCTTTCGGATTGGCTGGACTGTCGCCAGTCGCAAGGTTACTGAGACAATGATTAACGTCGCGGCTCAGAACACATCCTGTCCGTCGGTAGTGCTTCAGTCAGCAGCGGCGGCAGCTCTTAATGGAATTCAAAGCGGCGTCGAGAATCTTCGGCTCACCCTGGAGAACAATGCCGCAATCATGCTCAACGAGCTAAACTCCTTTAGCGGCATTCATACCGTCGTACCGGGGGGAACATTTTACTGCCTGCCAGACTTCTCAGCCTACGAGAAAAACTCCGTGAAACTCTCGAAATTCCTTGTGGACAAAGCCAGAGTAGTAGCGGTGCCGGGCGGAGAGTTCGGTATGGAAGGACACCTGCGGCTTAGCTTCTGTGGCTCCGTCAAGGATATCCGTGAAGGCATCGCCCGTATCAAATGGGCGCTTGATCCCGAGTCACCGAACGAGATATATATCGGTGACCGCAAGTTCAGGAGGGACTGGCAATGACACAGTACATCATCAAGGTTAAGACACCTGCCCAGGACGAAAAGACCGCCGTCAAAGCTGATTTCAGCCTCTCGAATCACGGTCTGACCAATCTGAACAATGTCTACTGGAATCTTCCGACTGAAGCTCTATACGAAGAGATTATCTTCCGTTCAGAAGGTCGCCTTACTCACATGGGCCCGATCAGTGTCAACACCGGCAAACACACCGCACGTGCGGCCAACGATAAGTTTGTGGTCAAGGAAGCTTCTACCGAGGACAAAATCTGGTGGGGCGAGTATAACCGACCCTATAGCCAGGAAAAGTTCGACGCTGTTTTCAACCGCATGCAGGGTTTCCTTCAGGGTCGCGACCTGTTTGTGCAGGATTGCTATGGCGGCGCCGACGAAAACTACCGCCTGCCCGTTCGCATCATCACAGAATACGCCTGGCACAGCCTTTTTGCCAGCAATATGCTCATCGCGCCCAAGACCAACGACGAACGTCGTCGCTTTATACCTGATTTCACAATCATTGATCTTCCCTCATTCAAGGGAGTGCCACAGATCGACTCCACACTGTCAGAGACTTTCATTCTGTTAAACTTTGATAAGCGTCTCTGTCTGATCGGCAACTCCGGATACGGGGGGGAAATCAAGAAGGCGGTATTTACCGTTATGAACTTCCTGCTCCCGCTCCAGGGCGTGCTGACCATGCACTGTTCGGCTAATGTCGGTCCTAAGAACGACAGCGCTTTGTTCTTTGGTCTATCCGGTACCGGTAAAACTACTTTATCGGCCGACCCCAAAAGAAACCTGGTCGGTGACGATGAGCACGGTTGGAGCGATGAGGGTATTTTCAATTTCGAGGGTGGCTGCTATGCCAAAGTGATCAACCTCTCTCCTACGGCGGAGCCGCAGATCTACGCCTGTACTCAGAAATACGGCACGATCCTCGAAAACGTTGTCTTCGACCCAGTCTCGCGGAATCTTGATCTTGATGATGAACTGATGACACCGAACACGCGCGCTGCATATCCGCTGCACTACATCGATAATGCCGTGCCGGATAAGAAAGCCGGGCATCCGGAGAACATCATTATGTTGACGTGCGATGCTTCGGGAGTCATGCCACCAATCGCTGAACTCTCCCCCGAACAAGCCATGTACCACTTTATCTCAGGCTACACTTCCAAAGTCAGCGGTACTGAGATTGATCTTGGTAAGGAACCTGAGATTACGTTCAGCGCTTGCTTTGGAGCGCCGTTCATGGTGCACCATCCGTTTTATTATGCCGAATTGCTCAAGAATAAGATGCTCAAGCACGACGTCAAATGCTGGCTGGTTAACACCGGCTGGACAGGCGGCCCGTACGGCATTGGTAAACGAATGAGTATTCATCATACACGAGCATTGCTGAATGCCGCTTTGGAAGGAAAGCTGCCGGACTCAGACTTCCGTACCGATCCGGTCTTTGGATTCAGGGTACCACGACATTGCGAAAACGTACCCGACAAAGTACTCAATCCCATTGAGACATGGGAAGACCCCAACGCCTACCGCGAGAAGTATCAGCAGTTGGCGGCTTTGTTTATTGAAAACTTCAAGAAATTCGCTTCCGGCTGTACTCCTGACGTAGTTCAGGCAGGACCGGATAAGACTGGGCTACAAAAATAGCAGAGTCAGCAACTTCGGATTTGATTGAGATTGTTGAGCAGAAGAAAACCGGTTCCCCGGTTTCTTACTGCTTTCAATATCAGAATATAAGGCGACGACAGAATGCCAACATACGAATATCGGTGCACCAAGTGCGGCTATGATTTTGAAGAATTCCAGAGCATAACAGCCCCCCCGATAACTTTCTGCCCTGAGTGTGATGGACTAACTGAGCGGGTGATTACTGGTGGAGTCGGATTTATTTTCAAAGGTCACGGCTTCTACCAAACTGATTATCGCAGTGATAAATACAAATCGGATGCTCGCAAGGATACCACGACAGCTACGACCTCCTCCAGCACCAGTTCATCCGATAAAACCAAGAAGAAAACGGACACGAAAAAGAAGGATTGACGTCTGTCCTAAATCCTAACAGACATCAGTACTTCACCGAGATCAATGCTATCCAAATCCGATTGCGATTCACTCCGAAAGCAACTCTCGAATCCGGATAGCCTCGTTCTTGATCCAGACCATTTTGAACCCTATCGTCATGATGCCACCGACGAGACTGGTGAGCCAGCCGCGATTGTCTTTGCCGAGAGCGAAGAAGATGTGATCGCATCGTTTTCTTTTTGCCGTGACAAAGAAATACCACTAATCCCAAGGGGTGCCGGTACCGGTTTGTCCGGCGGGTGCGTACCTGCTTCAGGTGGATTGGTTCTATCTACCGAGAGAATGATGAAGCTGGACATCGATACGAAGTGTTCTCGCGCTTTCTGCGGTCCAGGTGTTATCACCAAACAGTTGCAGGACGCCGTCGCCGAGCACGGTCTGGCCTACCCACCCGATCCGGCAAGTTTTGAAGAATCGACACTCGGCGGGAATGTCGCTGAAGGTGCCGGCGGTCTACGCTGCAAAAGATTCGGCGTCACTAAAGATTATATCATCGGACTAAGAGCGATTACTCCCGACGGAAGTCTGCTGCGAACCGGCCTTTACGGTGGAGGAAAAGGTTTCGCGCTTGGAGATGTTCTGATCGCCTCCGAGGGTACGTTGGCTGTGATTACAGAGATCGCTGTCCGTTTGATCCCGGCCAGTGACGTCGGCACGACCTTGTTGGTCGCTTTTGACCATACACAGTCTGCTGCACAGACTGTATCCGATATTATTCGAACCGGACTGGTGCCTACAGTACTCGAGTACATCGATGGCGATGCTGCCGCTTGCGCCAATGAATACGAGCACTCACAAGAGCTCGATAATGCTGCCGCACTCTTGCTCATCGAAACCAACGATCTCGAAAGGGAAATCCAGACCAATACCATTCGGCATCTGTGTGAATCCAATCAATGCTCATATCTTCGGATCGAAACTAACCACAATAAGGCCGACAGTCTCTGGGCAGTTCGCCGTAATATATCAAAAGCCATGAAAGCGATGGCTGTCTTGCGAATGTCCGAAGATGTAGCAGTGCCT
This sequence comes from Candidatus Zixiibacteriota bacterium, assembly GCA_019038695.1. Classification (NCBI taxonomy): domain Bacteria; kingdom Pseudomonadati; phylum Candidatus Zixiibacteriota; species Candidatus Zixiibacteriota bacterium. The sequence continues at coordinate 56,376 of JAHOYZ010000021.1, read as the reverse complement.
ATCTCCCGACTGCCTGAGCTGGTCGCCTTTGTCCGTCAAATGAACACCTCTTCCCCGCTTCGCATCAACTGTTATGGCCACGCCGGTGATGGCAACCTGCACATCAATTTCATGGCGACAGAAGACTCCGCCAGTTTTCGCCGGACGATGGAACAAGAGATCGAACATCTTCTTCATAAAGCTATCGAACTTGGCGGCACGTTGACCGGCGAACATGGTATCGGTTTGACCAAACGCAAATATCTGGAATCAGAGTTCAATGCAGCCACACTATTGAGCATGAAACGAATCAAGGACGTTTTTGATCCAAACCAGATTCTCAACCCCGGGAAAATCTTTCCTTAATAGATAAGAGCGTCTCATTTTAACTGTCTTGGACTTGACAATACCTTAAGGACATATTACAATTACGCGACAGAGGATGTGAATTGTTTCACATTGGAGGCCGTTTAGCTGAGTAAAGAAACTTACGAAATACATAAACTCACAGATCAAAGGAACATCTCATGGTGAAGACTCTGAAAGAGACATTGGCTGCACAGATCCCGAAGCTCCGCAAAGAGCGCGTCAATCTTCTCAAAAAGCACGGAGCTACAAAGATCTCCGACGTCAACATCGCTCAGGCGATTGGTGGTATGCGCGGCATCAAAGGTATGTGCTGTGATACTTCAGTCGTTGAGCCGGATAAGGGACTCATCGTCCGCGGCTACACTCTTGATAAACTCATGAAGAAACTCCCCGAGGAGATCTTCTGGCTGCTCACGATCGGCAAACTACCGACCAAGGGTGAGTTGGCCTTGTTCCAAAAGGAACTCAAGACCTACGGCAAAGTTCCCGACTACGTCTGGAAAGTCCTTAAAGCTATGCCGAAATCATCGCACCCGATGGCCATGCTCGACACTGCTATCCTGGCCATGGAAAACGAATCTGTCTTCCGCAAGCGTTACGCGGAAGGTATGGCCAAGCAGGACTATTGGGATGCAACGTTTGAGGATGCCATGCGAGTGATGGGCACGATTCACACCATCGCCGCCGGTGTCTACCGCATTAAGTATCACAAGGCAAAATTGATTAAATCGTCGAGAACTCTCGATTGGGCCGCCGACTATGCCAAGATGCTTGGTTTGGCTCCTCGCAAGGGCGACACCGCCAAAATGATGCGCCTCTACCTGACTCTGCACTGCGACCATGAAGGTGGCAACGTTTCAGCCAATACCTGCCACACGGTAGGATCGGCTCTTTCTGATCCTTTCTACGCCGTCTCAGCCGGTCTGAATGGTCTGGCTGGTCCTCTGCACGGTCTCGCCAACCAGGAATGCCTCAACTGGGTCCTGGAGACAATCGACAAGTTTGGTGGCGTACCGACCAAGAAGCAGATTACCGATTATGCCTGGGAGACTCTCAACGCCCACAAGGTGATCCCTGGCTACGGTCATGCTGTACTGCGTGTTACTGATCCGCGCTTCACCGCCTTCCTCGCCTTTGGCAAGAAGTATCTCGCCAAGGATCCGGTCTACAAGACGGTCAAGCTGGTTTACAACGTTGTGCCAGGCGTTCTGAAAGAACACGGCAAGGCTGCTAACCCGTGGCCGAATGTCGATGCCGGTTCCGGCGCCGTTCTGTATGCTTTCGGCCTAACCCAGTTCGAGTACTACACAGTACTGTTCTCGGTTTCACGTGCAATGGGTATGCTGTCGCAGTTGATTCTCAACCGCGCGCTGGGCTCCCCGATCACACGGCCAAAATCAGTCAGCACCGCCTGGCTGAAGAAGGCTGCAAAGAAAAAGTAAACACGATTTGTGTGACTACTTTGAAGGCGGTCCCGATGGGGCCGCCTTTTCTTATGAAGGTATCCTGATGATGAACTCCGCACCGCTGGATTCGGACGCTCCCACCGTTATCGTCCCGCCAAAATCAGAGACAATGCGATGCACTGTCGGCAGTCCCAATCCAGTTCCCCCATCCTTGGTCGTGAAGTATGGTGTGAAAATCTTATCGCGCTGATCAAGTTCGATCCCGGGGCCGTTGTCCGAGAATCTGATCTCTACTCCGATATCGACTCTCTGAACACTGATGCGAACTTGTCCGTCGGAACGACGAACCAGAGCTTCTTTAGCATTACCAAACAGATTTGTGAATAGCTCGCGCAGGCGGTCGGAATTGGCCCTCACGGCAAGATGCGGTTGGACTTCAATCTCCAGCCTGATGTTCAACTCACCAGCCTCAATCTTCAGAAGACGGCCAAATTCCTCAAAGAACTCGCTGAGGACAACCTCCGACAAGACCTCGCGCCCGGTCTGGGCCAGAGCCAAGAATCGGGTAATGATGTCATTGAGGCGCTGTGCTTCCTTACGGATTTCACCGGTGAATGCTTGATACTCATCCTGGTTGGAGTCCGGTATAAACTCTTTGGCTAATCGTTGGGCGGCGATGGCAATTGCATTCAAAGGATTTCTGATCTCATGGGCTACTCCTGCGGCCAATTCACCCATTTCGGACAGCCGTTCACGCTGAGCGGAAGCCTGTTCGATCTCTTTCAGGCGTGTGATGTCATAGACAACGACAACCAATCCCGAGGGGCTTTTCTCACCAAGAGCAACTTCGGAAGCTGCCACCAATAGAGTCTTGCTCCGACCATCAGCACCAGTCACAATTTCGCGTTCTTCAGAAAATCTTTGCCACTCTCCCACCTCTCCCAAGTGTAGCTCGGGAATAGTGACAACCTCATCCCATAACCGTCCCAGGACATCTCTCACACCCAGAATCTTCTCGAAAGCGCGGTTGGCGATAACTATCGTACCATCGGGGCTGAGTGCTGCCACACCGGTCCGCATCTGATCAAAGATTACGTCCGTGCTGGATTTTATGTCACGCAATTCACGACTGATTTGCCGACGTTTCTGACGACTGTTGAAATAAAGCAAACCAAACAGAAGCAGACCGAACATAGCAATCGCCAGAACCGCCATCAGACGATCGAACCCCCGCGAAACGGCATAGAACCCGTCCAGTGAAAGGCCGATCCGAAACAATCCGAAAGGATACTCATCGGTCGCAAACGGCCGCACCAACTCAAGCACGTCCCGATCCTGGAACCGATATTGTCGATGAACAATCGTATCACCTTCAAGGGCTGCGGCCAGAAAAGGATCGGACTCAATCGCCAGCAATTGACCGGTAGCACGGGAGGCAAAGATGATGCCGTCCGTTGATTGATAAATGATATATTCCACACCCGCTTCCCGGGCCATGCTCTGTACCAGGTAACCAATCTGAGTCTGGCTGAGTCCTTCCGCATAGTAGAGGGCATCAGCCACCACCACGAAAACACGATCAAGCGTGTTGGCTAACCGAAGATAATAATGATCAGCCTGACCCACGTCACCACCCTGATAGAAGAGAAGCACATAGTAGCTCTCAGGATCGTCAGCCAGAGCTCTGATTTCCTCTATCACGAAATCTGGAAGAGAACCGTACTCCCCATTGTTTGGGGTGGAGACTATTGTCGAGCCGTCGAGGTCACATATGAATGCCGCTCTAAGATCATGCCGCTGAGCGATCTGCTGCAACGATTCGTCAGCCTTCCCGTCCAGTGGGATGTCACTCAGATTCGCTACTATCTCACTGAATCGTCGATGAACCAGATGATCGTAGAATGACTCCGATGCAATTGCATTCCTTGAGGAATTCGCTAGCGCCTCTGTAAATGTCGTCCCCTGCATCACCAACAGGCTAAGACTGTCAGCCCGGCTGACTCGCATCCCGACCCACGCAAACACGAAGACTAATAGGGCCAATAGCACTACGACTATCACGAGCACAGGCCGATCAAGTCCCGATGCGGAAGTCCTTTTCAACTCACTCATGTAATGAAGAAAGAGGCGCGAGCTCCTGGCTGCAACAAAAAGCTATGTCTACGCACTGGGCATAAGCGTTGAAGAAAACGAAGTCACGTCAAAATCGGCAGACTGCCAGACGGGCAAACAGAGGGTGAAGATCGCACCCTGGTCATAGGCGTATGTAATTTGACCGTTATGGCCGTCGAGTATTTTCCGGCAGGTCACCAACCCAATTCCATTTCCCCGTAGTTTGGTCGTAAAACGGTGCTCAAAGAGCCTGTCTACCTTATCAGACGGTACTCCTGGACCATTGTCGGAAACCTCAATACAGGCAGCCCGCTCACCGCAGATAACAGTAGTCGCTGTAGAAACAACAATGTGTCCCTCAACTCCACTATCGCAGATGGCCTCAGCAGCATTATCAACCAGGTTCACCAATACCTGCTGAACCTGTGCCGCATCAATTTGCACCAGTGGAACACTCGTCGATAGACGCGTATCAATGGTAACCCTATCGAAACGATTCTGTGGTTTTAGAAATGTGATCACATTCTCTACCAATTGGTTCACATCACACACTTCAAGTGTAACATCACCCTGGACACTCTGATTGCTGTCCATCAGTCCATCCGAGAAGCGATTTATGCGTTCAACAGCTTCCCGCATTTGTTGCAGATTGCGATCAGTTTTCTCTTGCTCTCCTCTCGCCATAGCAAGTGGCAGCAATTCCAGATTTCCGGACAGAACCGACAGGTGGTTATTGATTTCGTGAGCAATCTCGCCCGACATCCGTCCGCGGTTATAGAACCGGTCCAACCGAATCATCATTTCCTGAAACCGCTTACTTTCGGTAATATCCCGGACCATGTACAGTTGCGCAATCGGAGATCCGTCGCCAGCGGCTAACGGCAGGCTTATCAGGTAGGCTGGAAAATGGCTGTCATCCTTCCTGCGTCCAACAATCTCAAACCCTGATTCGCTATCGGTGGATTTCTCTTCGTCGGTCTGAGAGTCAACTGCTCTGTCGAATATTGTCTCCAGTGGACTACCCATTGCCTCCCGAATACTATAACCAAAAAGCTCCGATGCTTTGCGATTGAAAATGATAATACTACCGTTGAGATCGCTTGCCACCACCCCGACTGGTGAGTTTTCAATGATCGTCCCGAGCAGAATCTGTGACTCCTTCAGACTTACAGTGGCATCTTTCAGTCGATGGTCATACTGCGCCATCTTTTGCTGGTCATCCCACAAAGTTCGAGATATTTGGTTAAAGGCAGTTCGCACTCGATCCAATTCCTGTTCACCCTCTCCCTTAATTTCGAAATACATTTCTCCTTGTGCCGTTTGTTCGAGACCATGAAGGAGGAGGCGGTATGGATGGTTGAACCGTCGAATGATGAGATAGACCATCAACAACGCCGACAGTGTCGCGCCGAGGAAGAGAATCAACAAGGCATAGAGCATTGCGGACCGGTCAGACACCAGAAGATTATGTTCCCACACAAAAAGGAGCAACGCTGTATTGCCGGTTTCTTCTCCGAATGAATAACCGTACAGGATACGTTCGTTATCCAGTTCAAGAGGAATCAAACGCCCATGCAGATCTGCACCCCACAACTGCCGGTCATCAATGGCTCTGACTTCGCACAAGATATCCAGATCCTGGCCGACGGCTGCCGTAGTATCAGGCCGATACCAACACTCCAGAGATTCTCCATCAGATTGGTGAAAACGAAGTTGGGCTAAGACAATGCCCTTGTCCACAGCCATTGTCTCCCCCAAAACAACCTCGGCCCTGGCTTGTGTCAGCGAATCAGCTGGCCCACCGTTCGAGTCGCCCATAACCGTCAGCATCTGCGATTCATGCACCTTCAAATGCGCTGTTAGACGCTCGGTATCCCTACTCCACGATCCCTGAGCACTGGGATACAGGACTATCAAGATGAAAGCCGCAAACACAAAAGCCACCTGTACGATAATCAGATGGCTCAACCTGACCATCAACCCAGGTTTGTGATCAGCAACAAACTTCTCGAATGCTTTTTGCGTGTTCTGATACATCAACCTATATATCGGCAGATTTTGAATGAAGAGTCGGGTTGGATAAAAAAAACTGGGAGTGGTGGAGGGGGATTGCCCGACTCAGATGTCAGGTGGCTGGAATACCAGCGCGCACCACTCCCAGGAATTTCCCTGAAAGATAATTATCACCGCTATGCATATATAGCAATCCACATGCCGTTATTCAACATAGGGACGTTCAAGATTGTAGCTTGTTCAATGTATGACGCGACTTAGGCGCTGTATGGTATCTTCCAGACAACAGCAGAGCAGTTTCAAAACCAGTTTCGTACTGCCTGCTGATTCATCAAATGCGCAGGATCATGCACACTTGACCTCACTAGTTTGTGCCTTCGGAATCAGAGTTCGACCAGAACGGAGACTTAATCCCCCAATTCTTCCAGCCGTTTTTCAGCCGCAACTGCCGCTGTTGTACCGTCGCCAACGGCATTGGTAATCTGTCTTACTAATTGAGCCCGAACATCTCCGCAAGCATATATGCCGGGAATGGAAGTCTCCATCTTCTCGTCAGTGAGAATGTACCCACCCTGGTCCCTGCGAAGCGCCTCGCGGGTAATGTCGGAGTTGGGTCGGAAGCCAATAAATACAAATATGGCGCCAACCTTAAGTGTGAACTTGTCTCCCTTTTTGACATTCTTGATAGAAAGATCTGTTACCTTATTGCCATCTCCATTGACAGATTCCACTACCGAATCCCAGATAATCTCGATCTTGTCATTGTCGAAAGCTCGCTGCTGAATGATCTTCTGGGCGCGGAGTTCATCACGGCGGTGAATTATGCATACCTTGGAGCCAAACTTCGTCAGGAATATCGCCTCCTCCACCGCGGCGTCTCCCCCACCAGCAACGGCAATAACTTGATCGCGAAAGAAGGCTCCATCACAAATGGCACAGTAGGATACCCCCTTACCAGTATATTCCTTTTCTCCCGGTACACCAAGATACACGGGTGAACCACCTGTGGATAATATGACAGCCTTAGCCCGATAGGTTGTCCCGGAGGCACAACGCACCAGTCGGTCTTCGCCTTCAACACAAATTTCCTCAACTTCTTCCGATTCGATTTTCAAACCGAATTTCTTAGCATGATCGGCCATCTTCTGAGCTAATTCCCACCCCGAAATGTGTTCAAACCCCGGATAGTCCTCCACCTCTTCGGTGTTGGCGATCTGTCCTCCGGGTTGGAGCTTCTCAAGGCACACGACCTTACGTTGCGCTCTGGCCGCATACAATCCAGCAGTCAGTCCACCCGGTCCGGCGCCTACAATAACGATATCATACTTTTTCTCTTCAGCCATCTGTCACACCTCTATATCGTAACCCGTATAATTAACCTGAATCTCTTGCCAAACTAAACCACAATCCGGCCGGGAAGATCTCTCATTTCTAAACATTTCACCAGTCAATTCCCTTTTTGGCCAGCACACCCTTCTGGAAAGGGTGTTTGACTTCCTTCATCTCCGTAACCAGATCAGCCCTTTCGATCAACCACTCTCTGGCATTGCGACCGGTAATGACCATGTGCAATCTACTACCCCGAGCTTCCAGTAATTCCTCGACCTCTTCGTCAGTCACCAAACCAAGATCAACCGCCACATTAAGCTCATCAAGGACAACAAGTTCGTAACCATTTGATCGAATCTTTTCGATAGCGAGCTTGACTCCATTTCGCGCCGCCTGCCGATGTTCCTCGAAATCCTTTCTGTCATTCATGATGCCCACACACCCCTCACCTACAATATTCAGTTCAATGTGTGCGCCAAGCCGTTTGAGTCCCTCAATTTCCCCGTACTTCCAAGTTCCCTTGATAAACTGTATGACACATACATGCCAATCATGTCCAATCGCTCGCAGGCACATACCAAGCGCCGCTGTGGTTTTACCCTTACCGTCGCCGGTATAGACAATCAGCAGTGATTTGCTCTGTTGCTCGGTTTGATTTTCCATCACATCCTCGGTATCATATCCACCGACTGCACCAAGTATCTAAGTTAGCAACCCCAAAGGCCGAATGTCAACAGATGTTGTGGTTCTTTGGGACATCGGGTGACGAACGAGGGAAGATAGCATTTATTTTGACCTAAAGGTCTACATTATGTATAGTTAATTGGTTTGTTGATTTACTGGCTTGCCCGACCGGATTGTAATAGCCATAGGGCGAGGCGCAACGACGACAGATATGGAATCGACCATGCAGTTCACCAAAGCAGAAGAATACGGCATCCTCGGGGTCATGTACCTGGCTGAGAAAGACCAGAATATAGCCACTCCTCTCTCAGAAATTTCGGAAGCAACTGATATCCCGGAGAAATTCTTGGCCAAGATATTTCAGTCTCTTTCCCGGGCAGATATCATCCGTTCCCATCGTGGCGTCAGGGGCGGGTTCTCCCTATCCAGAAACCCCGCTGAAGTAAGTACAAAAGAGGTCTTAGAGGCGATTGTCGGATCGTACCATCTTATGAAATGCACCAATGATCGATCGGCTTGCGACAAAGACGGTTTCTGTGCCCTGAGGGAGTTGTTGGTCCTCGCCGAGAGCAAAATGGTCTCGGTTTTTGAGCATTACACAGTAGAGGACCTGGTCAAGTGGCAGAAGCTCCAGGAGTCCCCTTCCTGAAGGTAATCAGGCCAGTTCTTCATTAGATTTGTGTTTACACTTTACATATTTGACCTTATCTTCCGACACAAATTTTGATTGGTTAAGGAGTCGCCACAAGATGGCTGTAAAACCGGATAGTTGGATAATTGAAATGGCACGGAATCAGGCAATGATTGAACCTTTCTCGGCTGAGCAAGTCAGGACTGGTGTCAGCTATGGTGTATCCTGTTACGGGTATGATTTCCGTCTATCAAACAAGTTCAGAAAACCAGCCTTTGACGGTGTGGCTGAGCTGGACCCTAAACAGGTCGATGACAAACTATTCACTGATGTTAAGGCCGAATCGATCCTGATTCCGGCCAATTCATTCATTCTGGGCAGAACGCTTGAGTACTTCCGTATCCCGCGTGGAGTCATCACAATCTGTACCGGTAAGTCAACTTATGCCCGGTGCGGCATCGTGGTTAATGTTACTCCTTTTGAACCGGAGTGGGAAGGTTTCGCCACCCTTTCACTGGCTAATACCTCGCCGGTACCGGTCCGTATCTATGCCAACGAAGGCATCGGCCAACTGCTGTTTCTTGAGGGTGCTGATAGCTGCCAAAAATCCTATAAGGACAAAAAAGGAAAATACCAGAGCCAGCAGGAGATTACTCTGTCAAAGCTGGACTGAGTTCTATCATAATAGTGAATTGCGACAATTCGTGACATACACATTGCAGGAGATTTGAAATGAGTCAAGAAGCTGTAGCATCAGCTACGGACAAACAGAAAAAACATGACGATCGCAAACGACGCATGGTCACTATCGATGGTAACACGGCGGCGGCCTATGTCGCTCATGCAACCAACGAAGTTATTGCTATTTATCCCATCACTCCGTCATCGGATATGGGTGAGATGTCCGACGCCAAATCGGCCGCCGGTGAGAAGAACATCTGGGGTGCCATCCCCGATGTAATCGAAATGCAATCCGAAGCGGGCGCCTCCGGTGCCGTACATGGAGCATTGACTACCGGCGCTCTCACAACGACCTTTACGGCTTCACAGGGTCTTTTGCTGATGATCCCCAACATGTTCAAGATAGCCGGTGAGTTGACCCCGACTGCGTTCCATGTCACAGCCAGAGCTGTGGCCACCCACGCTCTGTCAATTTTCGGTGATCATAGTGATGTGATGTCGGTTCGAGGTACAGGCTTCGGACTCCTTGCTTCCGGTTCGGTCCAGGAAGTCATGGACTTGGCCTTGATCGTCCAAAGGTCCACGCTGGAGAGCAGAGTACCTTTTGTTCATTTCTTTGACGGTTTCCGTACTTCACACGAAGTACAAAAAGTCCAGGAAATCTGCTACGATGACATGCGCGATCTGCTACCGTCAAAGCTGGTAGCTGCTCAGCGTCAACGCGCCCTCTCCCCCGACAGTCCGACCATCAAGGGTACTTCTCAAAACCCCGATGTTTTCTTCCAGCACCGTGAAACGATAAACAAGTACTACGAGAATACACCGGCTATTGTCCAGAATGCTATGGACAAGTTTGCTTCTGTTGTGGGACGCCAGTATCATCTCTTTGACTACATCGGCCATCCCCAGGCAGAGCACGTCGTGGTTATTATGGGAACCGGCTCCGAAGTCGTTCATGAGACGGTTGATGCTCTCATGGCCAAGGGAGAGAAAGTCGGCCTCATCAAGGTTCGTCTCTATCGGCCATTCTCCGTGGATGCTTTCATGAAGGCTTTGCCAGCCACAGTTAAAAAGATCGCTGTCATGGACCGCACGAAAGAACCCGGTGGCATTGGTGAACCAATGTACATTGACGTACAGGCGGCTGTGACTGAAGCCCTGGCCGACAAGACAGCACCCTTCGCCGAGCACCCGGTCATAGTCGGCGGACGATACGGCCTGGGTTCCCATGAGTTCAATCCCCCCATGGCAAAGGCTGTTTTCGATAACTTGAAAGCGGACGCCCCCAAGAACCACTTTACCGTAGGTATCAATGATGACGTCACCATGACCTCACTTGATTCGGACCTGTCCTTCGATCTCGAAGGTGACAATTTCCGAGGTCTGTTCTTCGGCTTGGGATCGGACGGCACTGTAGGAGCCAACAAGAACTCGATCAAGATCATCGGCGGTAACACAGACAACTTCGCCCAGGGTTACTTTGTCTATGATTCCAAGAAAGCCGGGGCAATCACGGTTTCACATCTGCGCTTTGGCAAAGAACTGATTCGCAAACCTTACCTGATTAATAGCGCGCAATTTGTCGCCTGTCATAATTTCTCGTTCCTTGAGAAATACAACATGGTTGGCAAACTGATTGAGGGCGGCACTTTCCTGCTAAACTCACCGTTTGGAGCGAACGAAGTCTGGGATAACATCCCTAAAGAAGTCCAGCAACAGGTTATCGACAAGAAAGCCAAATTCTTTGTGATTGATGGCATCGCGGTGGCCAAGAAGTTAGGGCTTGGCTCTCGGATCAATATGATCATGCAGACCGCCTTCTTCTTCATCTCCAACATCCTTCCCAAGGACAAGGCCATCGACGCTATCAAGGATGCCATTGTCAAATCCTATGGCAGTAAGGGACAAAAAGTAGTCGATATGAACTTCGCGGCGGTTGATGCCGCCGTTGAGGCTCTCAAAGAAGTGAACTACCCTCACAAGGTCTCCAGCACAATCACCATGCCCCCGATTGTACCGGACCATGCTCCTGAGTTCGTCAAGTCAGTTACAGCTGAAATCATCGCTGGTCGTGGTGATGATCTCCCGGTGTCCGTTTTCCCTGATGACGGTACATACATGACCGCTACAACTCAGTACGAGAAACGTAATATCGCCGTCGATATTCCTGTCTGGGACACGGAGGCGTGCATCCAGTGCAACATTTGCTCGATTGTTTGCCCGCACGCGGCTATCCGCCCCAAAGTCTTCCAGAAAGCTGATCTCGAAGGGGCACCCAAGGCATTTAAGGCGGTCGAAGCCAAAACGAAGGCTTTTAAAGGACTATGGTATTCCCTGCAAGTCGCGCCTGAGGATTGCACCGGATGCGAAATTTGCGTCCATGCCTGCCCAGCCGAAGTCAAGGATACTGAGGGCAACAAGACCGGTAAGTTCGCCATTGAGATGGCTCCTCAGCCACCACTGCGCGAACAGGAGAGAACAAATTGGGATTTCTTCAACAATCAGTTGCCTGAACCGGATCCGGCCCTGTTCAAGATCGAGACCGTCAAGGGTTCCCAATTCGTGAAGCCACTTTTCGAGTTCTCCGGAGCTTGTGCTGGCTGTGGCGAGACACCTTACGTGAAGCTGATGACACAATTGTTCGGCGACCGCGCTCTGTGTGCCAACGCCACCGGGTGCAGTTCGATCTATGGCGGCAACCTCCCAACCACTCCGTTCTGTACTCGAGCCGACGGACTGGGACCGGCCTGGTCCAACTCATTGTTTGAAGATTGTGCCGAGTTCGGCATGGGAATGCGACTAACCGCCGACCAGCTCCAAAGGTATGCGCTGGATCTCACCAAAGAACTTGCACCCGAGATGTATGACGACCTCGCCAACGCCGATCAGGACAATCAGGAGAAGATCGAGGAACAACGCAAACGCGTTGCGGCGCTCGTGGCAAAACTCGACACACTCCCCGATAATGACAAGGTAACGGCGCTCAAGAATGTGGCCAATTTCCTAACCAAAAAGTCCATCTGGGCAATTGGTGGTGATGGGTGGGCGTACGACATCGGGTTCGGTGGACTTGATCATGTACTGGCCTCCGGCCGCAACGTGAACCTTCTGGTCCTCGACACCGAAGTCTACTCCAATACCGGCGGACAGATGTCCAAATCCACTCCGCGCGGTTCGACCGCCAAGTTTGCTGCGGCTGGCAAACCACTTGGCAAAAAGGACCTTGGATTGATGATGATGGCCTACGGTTCGGTGTATGTAGCTCAGGTAGCCATCGGAGCCAGCCACAACCAGACCGTCAAGGCGATGGTTGAAGCTGAACGATTCGACGGCCCCTCCCTTCTCATCTGCTACAGCCATTGTATCGCCCACGGTATTGACATGGCCAGTGGACTTGAACAAGAGGACAAGGCGGTCAAATCCGGCCATTGGATGCTGTACCGCTATAACCCGGATCTCATCGGACTGGGCAAGAACCCGCTACAGCTCGATTCCAAGGCACCGTCCATTTCGTTTAGCGACTTCGCCTATTCGGAGAACCGTTTCCGTACTTTGAAGGCCATGGATCCGGACCGGGCTAAAAACCTGATGGAACTCGGTCAGATCGACTGTGACCGTCGCTGGAACATGTATTCACAATTGGCCAAGATGGACTACTCGCTCAAAGAGAAGTAGTCAAGGGCTGATGCCAATGGCAGGCGTTCTGGCCTGATAACCAGACCAATCCAGGGCGGGTCGTAATGACCCGCCCTTTTCTTGAGTGCATATTCTACACACAGCGAATCAAGAAACCTCTCAATTCGTCCGATAATCGAACAAATAGCTGTTTCAACTGAACGTACCCGGGAGGTATTATGCGTCGAGTTATTATGATTCTCAGTGCCTTGGTCATTCTTCTGGCCGCCGTCACCACCGTCAGTGCCCAGACCGAGCAGGATATCATCGATAAATTCCTCAAGAAAACTGAGGAAAAACACACCAAGAAGCTCAGTTGGATATCTCTGAGTTATACGGCTAATCGAATAAACCGGGATAATTCGTACAACCGGTTCGCCACTGCCAACTCTGCCCGGGTTAACACTGCCGACATTGCCTCGCTCGACCTGGCCTCGTCATTCGGACTTGAAATGGGTCTGCGCATTGGTAATCGGATAGCCTGGACCGTAGGCGGCGAATACTGGATGCAACTCGGATCTGATGAAGCCGGACCTTTCACATACACACCTCCGTCGGGTACACCGATAGAAGTTAGTGATCTCACCAGCAAGATCAAAGTCTACGGGTTCTCCACAGGCATAAACTATTTCCTCAAGAACTCTCCGCAACCAGGGACACCGATCCAAAGTATATCTATTCGCCTTAACTCAACGGTGGGCTTATACAACGCCAGTTGGGACCTTTGGAACGAATATGAAAATCTCAACCTGGCCACGTCGGTTCCGATTGAAGGTAATACTACTTTCAAGGGTTCGGCCCCCGGTATCTCCTTCAATGTAGGTGTGGACTATCCGTTGAATCTCTTTAATCTGGCTCTCTGTGCTGATGCCGGCTACTTCTACCTGAACTTCAAGAACATAGCCTGGTATAATACTCAAGGTGACGAAGTTGTTGTGACCTATGATGAGACAGCCGACAGTCGGGTTGATCTGAACCTGTCTGGATTCCGGGGTAAAGTCGAATTTAGACGGTATTTTCAGTGGTAAGGCTGATCAAACCCTGCTGACGACCGGACTTGACCCAAAGTGGGGACGTATACTTCTGCCCTCTACGAGCAACCAAGCCTAACGGCGAGAGGGGTGCTATGACAATCAATGCAGGGGGGGTTGACACACGGCCTCTACCGAGTATACTTGGCTGTGCCCGTGAACATTAAACGGAGATTGAAACCTGTGATTGGAAGTGAATTTCGGATGAGAAAATTAGCTCTGACTACTCTTGCGCTGATTATGCTGCCGCTGGTAGCAATCAGTGCTGTTAAACTTCCGGCTGACAAAGCCGGGACCATTGGCCTACCTGAGGGGAAAATTGCCTTTCTCAGAAGTGGGAACGTGTGGGTCATGGACGCTGACGGAAAAAACCAGGATATGATCTGCGAGTCCATCAACGCCGACGGCCGTGTCAGCTGGGCACCCGATGGCCGCAGGATCGCCTTCACTCGCTCTGGCAAAGTTGACCTGAAAGGCCCCGACCCTGTCGTGGGCGGTATGCACAAAGTTTATGACATCTTCGTGGCCTGGCTGGATTCGGCATACGCCAACAATAGGATGTGGTGGACACGCCTGACGGACGACCTCGGTAGCAAAGGACCCGAGTGGTCCGCCGACGGACAAACGATCACGTTCTGCAAGGACATGAACGCCAATTTGGTCAATGCCAGCATGCCGAATTACCAGATATGCACTATGGGACCAACCGGTGAGAACTTCCAGATTCTCCGCAACGACTGGCAGAACTTCGATGACGATTTCCTGATCGCCCCGACAGCATCACCACAAGGTAAGATTGCCGCCGTCACTATCTATAAGAAGCGCCCGGTAGGATTTGTCGTCTTTGACAAAGATAACTTTATGGTCCCGGTTGATACCATCCGCGCTCGTTCCGCTAGCAATGTCAAGCTGGTTGCTCCAGCTTTCTCACCCGACGGCGAGTGGCTCGCCTACATAAACAACAACATCAACGATGGCGGATTGTATATAGCCTCCTCAGATCTGAGTGAACACTACCTCGTTTTCACGCCCCCGGTTGGAGCCTATATGTACACTCTCGCGCCATCCTTCTCGCCCGACTCCAAGTGGATAACTTTTTCGACCACCGATGGTTCTGTCTGGATAATCGACATAACCGGCAACGGCGCTCGTCGCCTGACCGGCCCCGGACTGGACAAATTCCCCGCCTGGTCAAAAGCCGTGCCTAAATAGATTTTCAGAATATCTCAAAGAAAGGCCGCTCAAATTGAGCGGCCTTTTTCTATGTCTATCGATGGGATTCTGCTACAACTTTTTCCAGTTGCTCAGAAGTTCGACCATCAGGCGCAATCCGAAACCGGTAGTACCTTTGGGCATATAGGGACGACCTTTCGGTTCCTGGTCCACTGAAGCGATGTCAATATGCACCCACGGCCAATCGCCGACGAATTTCTCAAGAAATACGGTAGCCGTAATAGTCCCCGCATACTTGCCGGCAGAATTGACCATATCGGCCAACGATGATTTCATCTGGTCACGGTGGTAGTCCCAAATCGGCAACTCCCAGACCGGTTCGGCTGTGGCCACCGAGGCATTTATCACTCGTTGCAATAGCTTGTCGTTATTCCCCAGAACAGGCGCTCCGGCATAACCCAAAATGTACTGCGCCGCTCCCGTAAGAGTAGCTATATCCAAGACCGCCTGTGGCTCAAAAGTATTGGCGAAATCAAGTCCGTCGGCGAGAATAAGCCGTCCTTCAGCATCGGTATTTATAACTTCAATAGTCAACCCCTTGCGCGAAGTGATCACATCTCCGGGTTTGGTTGCCGTACCAGAAGGGAGATTCTCGACCGCCGGCATGAGCGCAACCACATTCAGTCGCAGCTCCAGCTGAGCCGCAGCAACAATGGCGGCCAGAACTGTAGCCGCCCCAGCCATATCTCCCCGCATCTCGTGCATCAACAAAGGTGGTTTGAGCGATATACCTCCAGCATCGAAAGTCACTCCCTTACCTACCAACACGACCGGTTTCTGACCCGGATGACCACCTGAGTATTTTAAGATAATGAATTTCGGCGGCTCAACTGACCCCTTGGCCACCGACAATACGGCTCCCATTTTCTGGGCTTCGATTTTCTTCTGATCAAGGATCGTACATTCGAGACCATTAGCCTTCGCCAATTTCTTAGCCAACGTAGCCAACTTGGCAGGTGTCAAATGATTCGAAGGAGTATTGGCCAGACGACGCACCAGACACTGTCCTTCAGCCATAATGCGGCCGCGTGTGACAGCTTTCTCCAACCGCTTTAAAAGACGCTTGTTATCGATTACAAAATTAACCGTCTTGAGTTTGGAATCATCTTCGGCGTTATCCCCGGTCTTGAATTCTCGTTGCTTGAAACCACCCAGAATATAGCCTTCAATCGCTCCCTGATAAAATGTAGCATCTTCCGCCTTGCCAAAGTAGAACGAAGCCGAGGAAGAATTCTTGAGGCCGGGATCTTTGGACAAGCGCCCCGAAGCACGACGGTATGAGTCAGCATCCACCTTGCGGTGGTCACCTATTCCGACGAGAATGGCTCGCTTGGTTGAATAACCAGCCGGGTGCATGATGGTCGCTATCTGTCCTTCTCTGCCCTTGAACTGGCCCGAGTCCAGCAATGTTTCGACAGCCCCGCCCGAAGTTACGTTAAGTTCCCGCAGGGTTTTGTCGGAGATCTTCTCATACTCAGTCGTGAATATCACCAGACTGTCGGCGTCACAATTGGCCGGGTGTTCGGCCGTGTACTTTAGATTCATAGCATAACTCCTTGTTGTTGAGAACAAGCTAAGCATTGGACACAGCGTGGGCAACCGATTTGAACCTGAGACTTCGTTATACTCTGAATAATCACGGAGAGATTCCCCATTTACACTGCAATGAAGATTACCGTACTTATCAGTAGGTTAAGCTGCCTGCCATTTGATGATCAAGGTACATGATTTCAATACCAAACCAACAGGCGAATTGACATGCATAGACAGTTAGAACTCGGATTTAATAAACGATCGATAGTTGCGCTCCGTCTCAACCATATTATCCGAACCAAATTTTTGCAGAAAGGCTTCCGCCAACACCAGGGACGCAACTGTCTCTCCGATGACCGCCAGAGCAGGTACTACACAGTTGTCGGTTCGCTCCACCATTGCTATAGCCGGTTCCTTGGAACGCACATCAACTGTCGCTAGAGGGCGAGTCAAGGTCGAAATCGGCTTACTTGCCACGCGTATGATGATGTCCTCGCCGTTGGTGATACCACCCTCAATGCCGCCGGCGTTGTTGCTCGAACGGTAGAAATATTTCCGGTTCCTGCTCCCCTCAGGGTCGTGAAATATCTGATCGTGTACTTCGGAACCGTGCCGCGTGGCCATTTCAAAACCCATCCCTATTTCCACCCCTTTGACGGAGTGAATAGCCATCATGGCTCCCGCCAGCTGACCGTCAAGTCGATCGTACCACTGCGAGAAGCCACCCAGTCCGACGGGTAGACCACGGATAATTATCTCGGCCACACCACCCAGCGAATCGCCCGCTTCTTTCGCCTCATCTATAGCGTCCTTCATTCTCTCCCCGGTCTCCTTGTCAAGGCAGCGAACTTCGGATGCCTCCGTAACGCTCGTCACTAGACCAAGATCTGAAAGATCAGATTTTCTATCCAGAGCCACTGGTCCTATGCGCACTACGTGAGAAGCGATGGAAACACCGAAATGCTCCAGAAGCTGTCGTGATAAGGCACCCAGAGCAACTCTGGCCGCCGTCTCACGAGCTGAAGCTCGCTCAAGTACGTTGCGCATATCATGGTGGTTCCATTTCACAGCCCCAGCCAGGTCGGCATGCCCCGGTCGCGGACAGGATGTCTGGTACGCCAACCGACGCTCCCCTGGCGACAAATCATCTGGCAGGTCGTTGACGGGATGCATAATTCGCTTCCAGTTGACCCAGTCACGATTGGGAATAACGAATGTAATCGGCCCTCCGATAGTTACTCCCCCCCGAATACCAGAGACAATTTGGACTTGATCGTTCTCGATTTTCATACGTCCGCCCCGACCATATCCCTTCTGACGACGAGCGAGTTGGAAATTGATCTGGTCGATGTTCACTGATAGTCCGGACGGGAGTCCGTCCATAACGGCCGTCAATTGCGGCCCATGAGATTCGCCGGAAGTGAGGTAAGTCAACATGAGCTTAAATTAAGGATTGGTTGAGATAGAGTCAACCGGATAGGACATCACTTGCTCAACTCGGCAGTGCGCTTCTCAGGCAAGGTACTGTCGAAATCCATCTTCGTTAAACGCGACTCAATCCGATCGTCCAGGTTGAGAGCTTCCGACATTGAATGAAGGCGCTTCGAATCAATAGGTGAGATATCTTTCATCTCCGCCAGCACTGCCACCATCCTCTTTACTGAATTATCGATGACATCGAGTTCTCTTGGCAGGGTGTCATAGATCTTCTCCGTTTGTCCTCGCTCAAAGTGCATTCGCATTATCTGGGATCGGCCAAAGATGGCCATGATAGCGTTGTTGAGATAATGTGATAGGGTAGCCATCGCAATATTCTTGGCCTCCTCTGCCCCACGAACGCGTTCCTGCTCCAGAAGCTTCTGAGTAAGTTCCGAACGTTCTTTGAAGAGGTTCTCAATGGTCAGGTACGACTTCCAGATTTCCTGGTTGGCTCGCGTCAGGATTTCTTCGACATTGCCAATATCAACACCCACAAACTCGGCCGTTTCCAAAGTCTTAGGGAGTAATGAAAATGTAACTTCGTCAACCTGTTCCTTGCTGATTCCAAGCTCGTCAACAACCCGGGCAACATCTTCCAGTCGCCTCTCAATTGGTTGTTTGAAGCCAGAGAATTCATCAGTCGTCAGGAGGACAGCCAAACTCACTGAATTTGTCAGTGGGTGACTGTCTTGAAGTTCTGAGATATCGTGGTGTCCTCTTATCGCCTTCAGCACGTAGTCCGGCAATCCCCAGGTCTTAGCCAGGTGATACCCAACCTCCATATGATCAGTGCCGAAAATCTCCCGCTCCGCCTCAACCAGGTTAGGAGCCGAACTCCGTCCGGAGACAATTTCACCATACTCCCGGGGATAGTGATGCAGGAAAAACAGGACTCCAATATCGGTAAGGAGTCCGGCCACGAATGCTTCCTCCGATGCCTGGTGGCCCAAGCACTTGGCCAACTGTTCACTGGCCGCTGCAATCGAAAGAACGTAGGTAAAGAAAGACTTGGGATCTACGCCGGTTTCGGAGGCAACCTTGTCGGGATGAAACACCGAGGTGGACAAAGCCATACACTTAACGGTCGTCATGCCCAGAATCGAAACCGCCTGTTGAACAGTCTTTATCTCGCTGAGCTGGTGATAAAATGAAGAGTTGGCCAGTTGGAGAATTTTGCCGGTGAGTGACGGATCTTTCAGGATTATCTTCGCCAGCGAATCCGGAGAGAAATCATCTTTGCCAACTTCCGCCAGAATCTCCGAGAGCGTCTGTGGTAATGATAGTATCCGGTTGTTTTCTCTGATTTGCTCAATAATTCTCGTTTTATCCACAGCTACCTCTCAGTTTCTCTTTCTCTTATCGACCGATAACCCAAAATCGTTAGCCATGAGGTCAACAACTGGTTGGATAGAATGATCAGCGAGAGTCGAGTACGTGGGCAATAGACTGGATTTTTTCTGTTAATTGCTCGATCCTGAACGGTTTGTACAGCACATCTTCAATCCCAAGGGCCTCGAGTTGAGCGGGATCAATATCGACGCCCCATCCGGTGACCAGCACAATGGGCAGACCAGGGCTGATTCGCCTGATTTGGGCGGCGGCCTCCAGTCCCGACATCTCTGGCATAGCCAGATCCAGCAGAATGATGTCAAATCTTGAATCACGTACCGCCTGTATGGCCTCTTTTCCGGATGTAGCGGTTTTCACACTATAGCCAAGAGACTGACACATGGCCGAGACCAGA
The DNA here is from genome assembly GCA_019038695.1 of Candidatus Zixiibacteriota bacterium. Lineage (NCBI taxonomy): Bacteria > Pseudomonadati > Candidatus Zixiibacteriota > Candidatus Zixiibacteriota bacterium. The sequence continues at coordinate 36,477 of JAHOYZ010000021.1, read as the reverse complement.
TCAAGAATAACACTCTGATCATCCACTGCCAGAATTGATACTTCCTTGCTTCCGGCGGAGTACAAAACATCCTTCGGGGATCGAACGGGAAACCTAAACGAGAGATATGTAAGTGTCTGATTCGTCCGGTCATAGGCATATCGACAACCGGTATCGACCGCATGCCTGAGATAGCTATCGGCTGGACGAAATCGCAGGGCTTCCTGCGGAAGTTCGTAATCTCCGAAACCGGACACATGCTCGACGGGAGGAAAGTTCTCCTGATGACGCGAAATGTCAACGTAAACGTATTCACCTTCGCGGTAGCTTGTTACCGCGAGTCGGTCATCCTCTGCGGCAACGGCACCAAACCGATCCAGAGCACCGAGGACCAGATCCTGGACCCGCTGATCGATCGCATCAATTACGGTCTCGGATTTCAATTCCAAACTGAGCTCCCGCGGACGATCACCAATCATATGCAGCTTACCTGATATATGATGCGGCTTCAAAAACGACCGAATCAACACGTCCAGAGTTGGAGCTTCGTCCAGAATCGCTGCTTCATCGGCCGCTGATTCTGCCCCAAAAGTATCTTTCATATATCCCGCAGCCAATTCCGCTTCGATAATAATGCTGCGCAAATGCTCTGCCACCTCACCACCGAGTTCGGGACGCGATATGGCTAGCTCCGCATTTCCGATAATGGCAGAAAGATGGTTATTGAAACGATTCGTCGCAGCCCCAATCTGAAGGCCACTCTCGCCACCTTCCAGCGTTCGTCCCACCCGATGAAGTTCCCCGACCGTCAAACGCATAGAGTACAAAGACATGGCGAGCGTGAGAAGTCGTTCCCACTCTCCACGCTCACTCTCGGTCATATCAAAGACAAAGAGCATCACAACTCCTACTACCTGCTCTACGCAGTGAACAGGACAAGCAGCCACAAACGGCGGTAGACCACGTTCGCCTAACATCCGATACAACCTATCGCGAACGGAGGAATCGAAATCCTCAAGAGCTCTGGCCACGTCCTTCCTACCATACACAAAAGATGGCTCTCCACGATTGGAAGTTGCTCCAACCATTCCTTCACCGGGTAGGATTTCAAGCCCTTCAATCTCGCTGTCACCCAACCGCAGTCCCCCAACCGCCTTCATGCTACCATCTCTGGACCGCACAAAAGTTATTCCCTGACTGCTATTCGGGAGGAGTTTGTTCATTTGCTCAAGGAAAAACGCGGGAGAATCCTGAAAACGACCATCACCATCGAATTGCATCAAGCCCAGTATCGTCTGAAAACCACGACGTTGTGTAACACTAACGCGACGAGTATCATCCCTCTGAAGAGCCAACCGAGCCAGAGGCACGAACATCTCGACCGTTTTTAATTCGTAATCACTCAACTTGAACTGGGAACCCTCACGTCTCAGTAATAGAGCATTTCGGTCCGACGAATCGGGGATCGGAAACACTAAAGTGGAATACGCCACATATTGACGCCCACTATCCGCAGTTGCCTCCTGATTGATGATAAGAGGCTTGTGACGGTCAACGGCATCAACGAGAGCTGTCTTGTAGCTTTCCGATAAGCTTTGCAACGGTTCGCTTCCGCTAAGAACTTGTAATTGGCCGTTAACAATCCCAGCCAAATGCGCTGATCCGGCCGAACCCAACCCTACCAGGCAGCGACAAAATGCAGTCGCAGCATCTGATGAAGTCAAGGCACTCGCTACTTCCAGCACACGCGCCGACAAATCAGCCCTGGCCGTATTGTAGTTTTTTGATTCAGTTTGTGCTGCTGACAATTCCCGTTCCAATCGAGCAGACTTTATTCTCTCAACCAACCACTCGGCCACTGGTTGCAGATAGCGTACTTCCTGATGACTAAATGATCGATCATCATCACCCAGTAGAAGAATGCCTCCGATCTTGTCTACTCCCGAAATCAAGGGCAGAACCAGGGATGATTTGAATCGGGAAGAGTGGATTTTTCCTGATCGATCAACAAGATCAAACGGTCCCCCTAATAGTGGCTCTCCAACATCAAGTGCCTGGCTAACCAGATTGTGCTCCAACGGCAGGTACTCCAGCACCCCCTGTTCCGATTTGGTGAATCCAACTCCGGCGCCAAGAACGAACTGGCGTTGATTGCGATTCAACAGGAAAACTGCTCCGGCACACTCAGGCAACTGGGCAATGATTTCCTTGACCGACATATCAAGCAACGCCATGAGTTGATAGGGACCGCGAGCATCACGCTGCAGGTTATCCAGAATGGACAGTTTCTGATCCCGGATCTCGATCTCACGCCGCTTGCACTGCCAATGATCAGCGTACAGAGCGAGACCAATTGTCACCAAGGCAATCCCAATCAGAAGTACGCCCAACCAAATCACATCAATAATCTGGTAGACTCCGTCAAGGAACCAGTCATTGTACGCGGTTAGATATGTAACACTCCGCCATACTGAAACCAGCACGAGAAGAACCCCTCCCGCCAGGAAGAAACCCCTGCCCGAAACTCCCTCTCCGGCGAACAGTCGTAATCTAACAACCAGAAACACAATCACCAGCACGACGAAAACTGAAAGCAACATATGCGGCCACAACTCCAGCATCAGGGCGTCACCTCCATACAACCGTGCAATGTATAGGCATCGGCCGAGGTAATCCGAATCGGAACAACTTTGCCCGTTTCGACTTCTGCCGCCTCGAAGAGAGCAGTCTTGTTACCTTCAGTCCGAGCACGTAGCACATTGACATCGCGTCGTGAGGTCCCCTCTACCAATCCGTATCTGACCTCACCGACTTCTCGCTGATTACGTTCATTCCCGATTTGCTGCTGGATCTCAATTAGCTGGTTCAGACGGCTAATCTTCTCTTCCTCTGACACGGTATCATCCCAATCAGCCGCTTGCGTACCAGGACGAACCGAGTAACGAAACATGAAGGCCGCATCATACTTAACATGTCGAACAACCTCAAGAGTCATTTCAAATTCCGTCTTCGTCTCCGAGGGAAAACCGACAATCAAATCCGTGGTAAGGGATACATAGTCGAGAGTTTCGCGCAGACGATCAATGATCTTCATGTACTCCTCAATCGTGTAGCCCCGCCCCATCTTCTCCAACACCCGATCCGCTCCCGACTGAAGGGGTAGATGCACATGCGGCATAATCCTCGCTTCACGAGAGATGATATCGATCAGGTGAGAAGATAGATCCTTGGGATGCGAAGTCATAAACCGTACTCGCGGGACCTCGGTTTCGTTCATGACTCTCTCGAGTAATGTTGGGAAATTAACGTCCCCATGTCGGTAGCTGTTGACATTCTGCCCCAGCAGAGTGATTTCAACCACTCCATCCCGGACCAGAGATCGAACGTTCCTGACAATGTGATCGGCCGAGTGAGCTCGTTCAGACCCACGCACATGGGGTACAATACAATATGAGCAGTAATTGTCACAGCCACGAGAAATCGTAACAAACGCGGAAAACGGAGACTCGCGGGATGGCAATATCTCGTCCATGTTCTCATGACCAAACGCGGTCATTACTCGTGTCGTTCCTTCGATATTCTCCAGGACATCTGGCAATTCAAACAGTCGATCTGTGCCCAGAACAAAATCCGCCCCGGGATTGGTCCTTAGAAGGCCCTCCCCCAGCCGTTGGGCCATACAGCCGATCACTGCCACCTTCAGATGTGGTCTGAGACGCTTAAACCGCTTCACTTCGCCTAGTCGCCCAATGACTCTCTGCTCGGCTTTTTCTCGAACTGAGCAAGTATTGAGTATGAGTAAATCCGCCTCTTCCTCCCTGAAAACCTGTTGATACCCACGTGTTGTCATAGTGGCAACTAAGGTTGACGAATCCGCCAGATTCATCTGGCAGCCAAAGGTTGCAATGTGGAAGGTCTCTATTTGACTGTTTCGAGTCACCAGGAATCCTTTGATGGGAACCGAGTCTTCGTTTTCCTGTCTCCGGTCACACAATAGCCAAGTAGCCAGCCCAGATGCAACTAAAACTACAGATGAGACCCCACAAATGCCGTGGTGTATACAACTTCCATCCATCCCCGCAAGCTTCCACTTGACTCAGGGATACAAAAAGAGCGTCACCTCAGATTGAAGTGACGCTCCTGTATATCACGACATTTGATTCAGCGGCTAATACGGATTACCGCACGGCATTGGTCCACCGCTGAAGAGATAGCTGACGAAGTAGGTCAGATCAAGAATATCAACTGTGTGATCGCAATTCAGATTGCCGACGAAGTAGGTCGGAATCGGTCCCGGACCACCCAGGAACAAATAACTTACCATATAAGTTAAGTCCAGGATATTGATTTCACAACTGTAATCCATGTCCCCGTGGAATCGCCAGACCCGGAACAGTACATCAACCCGTTGTGGGCTATTGGCCGCTTCATCCGAATGAACAAAGAAGGAGTCAGGATACTCACCAAACACAAATCCATCGGCGTTAGACCCTATAGAGAAACTCGATGGAACCGTACCGGCCGTATCCGTTGGATACATCCAGGGAACGTTTTCAATGACATACCAGTCCATACAACCACCGTGTACATTATCAACACCCATTCCTATCGGCGGGACAGGTCCCGAGTTCTCCTTCGCAGGAATAACAAAATCGTATCCCGTCAGCCATATCTCGGGTGTCTCGGTGGGCTCTATCACATCATAACGTACGATCACCGTGTCCCACTGGATCAGCGAGGTTTGGGCATAGATCACGATCGTGTCCAGATAGGTCCCCACCGGCAGATTGAGATAGTTGGCCTGAATCATAACACCCGTAGGGGCATTAGGGAAAAGTGCTGTAACCGAAAATAGATCAGATTCCCAGGTGAGATCGAAGCCCATAGGATCTTCACCGCCAACATTGTCCACCGTAAACATTGATATCGGTGGGACATTACCCGCCCCCATTGTGCATTCATATAGCTCCAGATAGACCGTATCGCTGGTCACATACATGTACGCGGGGTTGTCCAGCAAATGAAACTGGAACACTACCGGGAACGGAGAATTAATGGCCTCATTGGAATACACCCAGAGTGTATCGTCATAGATATCACCCGCACTACCGGAAGTGAGTTTGAAACCGACCTCAACCTCCTGTGAAGCCGTACCCGAACTAGGAGTAACGGTGAACAGACGAACAGAACTTTCTTCCAACCAGAAGTTCATAGTACCAGCGCCAGCATTCCTGATTAGAATTGTACGAGGATCAACCGCCATCTTGGCCGTTGGTACCACTATATAGTTAAACGCCGAATCCACTTCAATGATGGGTAAGTCTGATCCGACCGACAGAAACACCGGTACCTTAACAGGATCATTGGATGCCATGGGGTCGGTGATAACAATTGTGTCCACATAATCATCGTATGAGAGACCAGTAATGTTGACAGAGACAGTCACATCGCCAGCATCAGTTCCAGCTCCCGGTGTCAGGCTAAGCCAGCTTTCACTATTGGAGACAGTCCAGTTGAGCGTGGGGCCACCCTCGTTAGTAATCGTAAGAATCTTGGGATCGGGATCATCCTCTCCGGCAACCGCATTGAAATAGAAAACCGTTGGAGTAGCACCGATCTCAGGTGGTGGTGATTCGATTACGAGCTCCACCTTCAAATACTGAGGAGAATTACCTCCCAAAGCCGATTCAACGCGAATCGAATCCAAATAGGTACCCGTCGACATTCCGATCGTGTTCGGCAAAACGCTGATAACTTGCGTGGTCCAGCCCGAACTGGGACTTATAGCCAACCAGGGAATGGTTTCAGAAATATTGATGAACAGCGGTACACCGTCGGAGCTAACCGTAAAGGACTGCGGATCCGGGCTTGACGCCCCCTCCACTGCATCAAAACTCAGCAAATCCGTCGATAGCACAAGGTTCGCCGAAGGAATACAGGCCGTATCATATGCTACAATCCGTCCCTTCCAATAGGGCTGATAGATATGATTGCCCTGACCAACAAGTCCAAAGTCCGATCCAGGTGAGTAGGTCAACGAGTCCAGAGCAATAGAGTCGCAGATATCCCAATCAGACAGAGTGAAATAGTAGCTCGCCCAAATCTGGCTCTCTGGCGCTGAGGCCACTCCGGAAGCGAACAGGAGTGCTCCGCCAAACAGAAAGCGCTGATTACTATTGGTCAGGTCAATGTCGGCGTCTTCATAAAAGAACGGTCCAATATCAAAAGCATTATCCGTCAGATCAGATGCAGTAGCGCTGTCCATTTGAAGATTCGCATTATCCCAGGTAAAACCTGATGTTGCACCTATGAGCAAATTCGCATCATTAAACACCCAGAGATCCATCTGCACGTTATACTGACCAGTAGTATAGTCGGGAATAACAGAAAATACCATTTCTACCGTATCCGCCGCCCCGGCATCATTGGGATCCTGTTCAAACTGAGCCATGGCTGACGTAGTCAATGAGATGACCAGAATCAACCCCAACACAACACGCCACTTCTTCATTTGTATGCCTCCATGCTTGTTACAAACTGTATTTCGCTCACAAGGATTGACCAGCACCCTTCACAGTCTCGAACACACGATCGCCCACTCGAAAACAGGGAGAAGACGTCATTGACCAGGAGAACCAGACGACCGCTGTCATTTTGTATTCGACTCATTTAGAATGCGAGGTTCAAGAAGTTTACGGTCAATTCAACAGAAGACCATTTACCCTTAGAGGTAGTATAGCAATTGTCACCGCACAGTGTCAAGCCCAAATCGCATTCCACGAACCTTACTTCTTCTTGCCAGTGTTCCGGCGCGCTGCGGATTTTTTGACCGTCGACTTACGGACTGAACGGGATTTGCGCTTTTTCGCCTTCTCGATCTCTTCAGCAAAGATCTTTTCAAGCGTATACGATGACGGAGTAAAGTCGAGCAAGCAAACCTCAAACAACTCGTCAACTCGCTCGATGAATGTGAATTTTAGCTTGCGAAGGATCTCCTTCGGCAAGTCTTTAATATCTTTTTCGTTTTCCTTTGGCATAGCCACATGGCTTATACCGGCTCGATAGGCAGCCGAGATTTTTTCCTTGATTCCACCAACCTGAAGCACTCTGCCCCGCAACGTCACTTCTCCGGTAACAGCCACATCGTTCCGAATCGGCCGTTCAGCCATCACTGAAGCAATCACCAAACAGACTGTGACGCCCGCCGAAGGTCCGTCCTTGGGAATAGCCCCGGACGGAAAGTGGATATGAATATCAAACTGACTGAAGTCGTTGGAGTCGATACCAAGAACATCGGATTTGGAACGGACATATGAGTGGGCCGCCAGGATAGACTCTCGCATCACTTCACCCAGCGAACCAGTAGTAATGATCTGCCCCTCCCCCTTCATCTTCAGTCCCTCAATAAACATCAAATCACCACCCGCTCCTGTCCACGCCAAACCAGCGGCTGTGCCAATTTCAGGCGTACTCACAGCTCGCTCGGGGATATAGATTGGCGGACCGAGGTAGGAGATAATATTTCGTTCGTTGATGCTCCATGATTTTCTTGGCTTGGCTGACTTAGCCAGAGTGACCTTACGGCAAATCTTCTCAATCTGCTGCGAGAAGCCAAGTAGACCGGCTTCCATAGTATAATTCGAAATGATCCTGGTCAAAATTTTGTCCGTGAAAGATAATTCCGATTTCCGCAAACCATGAGCCTTGAGTAGTCTCGGAATGAGAAATTTTTTCGAAATAGCAATTTTCTCGCGTTCAATATAGCCGGGTAACTCCAGAATCTCAAATCGCGGTATGAACTGTTCCGGTATCTCCTCGAATGACCGCACAGAGCAGATGAACAGAATACGGCTGAAATCGAAATGAACCCCAAGATAGTTGTCCAGGAAACGTGAGTTCCATCGATTGTCTACAACCTCAAGCAGGGCCGTATTGACAGAGGAGTCGTTGTCCATATTGAAATAGTCAATGTCCTCAATCAGCACCACCGGGTCACAGGTACCCGCATCGCGCAGAGTGCGAACAATCTTGCCCGGCATAGCACCCATAAATGTCCGGGGCGACCCCTTGACCTCAGCAACGTCCGATATCCCACCCACCGAGATTCGAACGAATTCTTTGCCCAGCGCGTGGGCGATCGCTTTGGCCAATGATGCCTTACCCGTACCGGGAGCACCCACAAGGCAGAGAGTCGGAATGACATTAGCGCCACCAGCCAACTTGCGCACTGAAAGACGTTCCAATATCTGTTCGCGAATGTTCGCGGGACCGTAATAGTCTTTCTCCAGTATCCGCGATACGTCGGCGATCTCGTAATCCTCGGGAGTACATTTCCCCCATGGCATGGCAAGAATCCAATCAAGGTAGCTCTTGACATCACCATACTCAGCCGAGGCAGGAGACAACTGCGATAGACGGTCGATTTCAATCGTCGCCCGAGCCACCACTTCCGACGGCAGCTTGGGGGTGTCCTTCAATATCTTATGAAACCGCACCGCCTCTCGCTCCTCAGACAAATCCTCGCCCAGCTGACGGCGAATCTCATGGAGTTGCTGTTTGAGGTAAGAGCGCTTTTGTTCTTCGGCAATTGTGGACTTGACATTCTCATCAATACTACGAGACGTCGCTACCCGGTTCAATTCGGCATTCAGGTTAGACAGGAGGTTCTCGTACCGCTTTTTGAGGTCAGCCGTATCCAGTAGCTTCTGCTTGCTGGACAGAGGGAAATGAAACAGAGAAGCAGCCTTATCTGCAAGTAAGGACGGGTCATTCTGATTCATCCGCAGAACATTCAGTACTTCGGACGAATAGCCGGGATCAAGCTCAGTAATCTCTTTGGCAATCGAGATCACGGCATCAACTTTGGTCTTCAATTTTCGATTTACTGACTTGGGCCACTGGAGATAACTCACCGTCGCCATCAGATAAGGTTTCTGACTGACAATCTTAGTGATTACAACCCGCTGCATTCCCTCCAGCGTAACAACCAGCGAATCGGCAGGTCCTTCCCGACTGTCACGAACAGTTGCAGTCACACCAACCTGGTGAATTGATCCACCATTCTGGTCACCGGGATGCGAGGATGAATATGAAGCCACAAACTCGCGTTTGCCATCCAGGCAATACCTAATCAGCTCCAGGTTGTCAAGTCGCCCAATCTGCAACGTCATCATCGTTCCGGGAAACAGAACGCCAGTCTGAAGCGGCAGAACCGGGAATCGATCCTCCTGATCCGAAGGCAGAATTGGAAGACTGCCTTTGGGCGGTACAATGGTCGGTGTTTTCCTGTCAGTACTACTCACTGCACATGATCTCCTTTCACTTGAGAAAAGGTAGACCGACCGTAGCGCAAATGTCAATTTTAATTTGTTGGGGACCGGTGATCATTCCCTGTCGAGAATAGAAGCCGATCAGTTCACCGGTCCCGATTCCCTTCCTGAGATCATATCGCGCAGTTCGTAGTCCGGATGGTCTCGGAGATTCTCCACGTTAATATCTATCCTGGTTGGATCGATCTGCAACCGGTAATAACCGAGACGATTGTTCTCAAAGACGGGCCAACTCATTCCCAACCCGGCCGCAATTTCATTCTTCATCCTGTACAGGTAACGCGCCTGGTTGAATCCCATCTCAATGTCTTCCTTATAAATCCAACCCCCATCGCTGCACAACCGGCCCCAGGCCAGCTTGGTAAAGTACTTAAACGACTTCCCCGTCAGCCGAACCGGAAAGCCATCAATCCTGACCAGATAGCGTTCCCGTTCGTAACTGCCATCGACAATAATCGATTCGGGTTGTGCCACCAGCACCGGCCCACGCGCCGTCACTCGTTCTTCGGTTCCAACATTGGACTGCATGTCTACCTCCTGTTTTAGTATTTCCACTTTCTCCATAAATGACATAAACTTACGAGCATTATCGATAATTTCCCTGAGTCTCTCGGAAGAACAGTCAAAAACGTCTCTCAAACTGACGAGACCGGCCTCCTTCAGAGCAACAAAATCAGACCTGACCAGACTACTGCCGAAGTGCCCGTACAACTCCCGCAGATCAGCCACCAATCCAAAACGAAGACCGAATACGAGGCCCTCAAGTTCACAATTTGACCCTGCCTGCCGATTCCCGACATCATCAAGACGTCTCAGCGCCATCACCAGGTGGGCCGCCTGATCCCCAAGATTCATTATCTGACCGAGATGAGCTTGAAAACGCTCCTCGAGACGTTTCACCGGTGTCATGCTAATCCATTCGCAGAGCATCAGCAGCCCCTTCAGGCGTACCGCGACAGATCTGCCAAGCGGCTCGCTGTTCGATGGTCGACCAATCAACATCGCCGCTGCGTCAACCAAATGATCATAGTGCTGCCACAACAGTTTCGCTGGACCGTTGCCCACCTGTTCCAACCGCGTCAGCATCCCCGCCGGCGGTTCCCAATCCGGCGCACTCAAAGCCAACGCAAGCCATGCCTCGAGAGATTCGGGCCTGTGATCGTTGAGCTTTTGTTGGAAAAAACCTGCCTGCCTGACCGAAAGCCCGATCAGTGCTACCGTCCGTCCAAGCGGGGTAACAATAATAGTGTCATCCAGCTCCAGTCGTACCAATCCCCTGTCTTGCAGGCACTGCAATGCCGTATCGAAATCAGGGGACAGTCCACCAACAATACTCACGGAATCATCAACCGGCCCAACGGCCGCATACAAGGTATTCGCAAACAATGAATCCAGATCCGTTCTGGCGCAGGCGACCCCGGCGACTGCCATGTTTAACACCCAATCCTCAAGCGGCAGACTTCCCAGAGCAGACCTGATCGGCGCCGATGTTTCCGGCATGATATAATTGCGCCAGAGGACATCGCGGTCAAACTCCGAGACCGCCAGGACAATCGCCCGACCGGGGAAATCACCCGAAAGCCCCAGACGTCCAGCTCGACCGGTAATATTGTCAAACTCCGCCAGACTGATCGGCACCAGTAAAGGACTGCCGGCATAGGTTCCATCGGTGTATTTGACCGTCTCAAGCAAAACTCGTTCGGCCGGGAGATCAACCCCCATAGCTAAAGTAGTAGTTGAGAATAACACCATAATATCATGTCGCGTAAAGGCATTCTCTACAATTGTACGCTGCCTTGATGACAAATCGGCGCTATGAAACCCCACTCCACGGCTGAGCGTTTGGGTGAGTGTGCGGATCAAGAAGGACGGCTCCTCGGCCTTGAGTTCCTCAATTGCCTGTTCGGCCGGTGCCCAGGCGACTGATGCGGCCAGTTTGAAAGCACAATCAATCGTCTCGCGGCGCGACTTCAGAAACACCAATGTCGGAACCGCCTCTTTTCTCAATTGGTTGGCGAAAGACTCGAAAGGCTCATCTCCCGCTTCCGGTGTTTCAAACGGTTCGCTCCCGTCTACACCGTCATTGTAGGACCGGTACCGGAAAGATCCTTCGGCGGCCACCCCGCGCAGAAGATCAACCGGACGTGTTGTCTCCTCTATCAGCGTGGCTCCCAACCAGTCAGCCAACCGACCTGCGGCTGTGTCCGAGTCACCAATGACAGCCGACAGCCCCACCAGCGAAGGAGTATAGACAGAGGAGATAACTTTGGTCAGTAACCGTTCAAGTACCGCCCCTCGCTTTGGCTCGGCAATCGTCTGAATCTCATCAATCACTATCAGCCCAATCCCCCCCAGCGCATCAAGATTGGCCGTCAGCAACAAATCGAACTTCTCATAGATAACAACTGCGACCTGGTACTCACCACGGGCCAAGAGAGCATCGTTCTCCGGGTGATCGCCGGTAGCTATGATGCACTTTATTCCCAGCGGAGCGTAAGTCTCCTCCAAGACACGGTACTTCTGCTCCGCAAGTGATTTCAACGGATACAGCAGCACTGTCTTTTGTCGTGATGTCAGCGCCTGTATCATGGCCATCTCAGCACAAAATGATTTGCCCGATCCGGTGGGCGCTGAGACCAACGTTCGCAGCGACACTCGACTGAGGTCCTGCCCCTCCATGCCAAGCAACCCCTTCCGTACTGCTTTGCTCTGCACCGGTAGCAGACGTGACCCCTGGCGGTCATTCCAGATGTCGATGATCCGCGACGGTATTCCCCATTTTTGTAAATCCATAACTGTCATATCGCCCTCTGACTCCTCACTCCAGGCTCGTTTCCCAGCCATCAATGGTATCCCATCGATCCATAATCAGCAGCAACTCCCCCAACCGCAGGCGGGACAACTGAAACAGCTCCCCAAGCGCACCATACCCGACCCACAGTCGGGACAGCTAGCAGCATTAACATAGTGACACCGATCAGGCGAAGCACCAGCCTCGCCAATGCGGTTGCGTACAGTATCACTGCATACAGTATCACTGCGGACAGTATCACTGTGAACCAAATCCTGGCTGATCTCAACCCAGGGATATGATATTTCTCCTTCACCCGCCACAGACATAACACCGACATCCGAGCGGCCTTGATCCAGTGGGCGGCAGACGCCCCCGTCTGCCCCATTCATATGAAGTGGCGGTGGGGCAAGTTGCAGTGATACTGTCGGCCTGCCGCTTGACGGGGCATGGAATTTCTTCTCCGTGTCAAGCCGACAGGCGGCTTGATCTACATGATTTTCACTTGCATTGTGTCCAAAAAGGAACTCCGACATGCTCTTTCCTTTCTCCAGCTACTTCCTTGTATCGGCTTGTAATCAACAATACTGCACATTTGTGCAGTTGTCAAGCAAATTAATCAGGAAAAACTCACGGGGTAATGAAGACGCCAAGAAGGTTGCGGTATTAGTATGACTGATAGTAGGTTACAAATTGTGTAGGTCGTGGTTCCGAGTGAGTCCGGCGTCAGACGGACAAATGAGAAACCCGACATCTGGGTTTCCAGTTGACCGACTGGATCGGAACTATTATGATAGTCCCATATCATCATTTCTTACGTATGGAGGATTGTATGAAAACTTGTTCACTTTTCAGGATTCCAATATTGGCTGCTCTGCTAACAGTCTCTCTAGCAGCCAATGTCTTCGCTCAGAATATGTTTGCCCCGGCGGTCAATTACGCGGCGGGAGACGAACCCAGATCAGTCTTTGCAGCTGACCTTGACGGCGATGGGTACAACGACCTGGCAATAGTTAATACCATTTCCGACAATGTCTCTATCCTGATAAACAATGGCGACGGAACATACCAGGCGGCGGTCAATTACGGTACGGGAGACGGCCCCAGCTCCGTCTTTGCGGCTGACCTTGACGAGGACGGTGACATCGACTTGGCGGTGGCTAATTATTTTTCCGACAATGTCTCCATCCTGATGAATATTGATAATACCGGAACATACCAGGCGGCGGTCAATTACGGTGTAGGAGACGAACCCTCTTCCGTCTTTGCGGCTGACCTTGACGGCAATGGGTACAAAGACCTGGTAACAGCTAATACCACTTCCAACAACGTCTCCATCCTTAAAAACAATGGCAACGGGACATACCAGGCGGCGGACAATTACGGCGCAGGAGATGGACTCATATCAGTCTTTGCGGCTAACCTTGACGGCGACGATGACATTGACCTCGTGGTAACTAATTATAATTCCGACAATGTCTCCATCCTGATGAATATTGATAATACCGGAACATACCAGGCTGCGGTCAATTACGCGACGGGAGACGGACCATATTCAGTCTTTGTGGCCGACCTTGACGAGGACGGTGACAGCGACCTGGCGGTGGCTAATTATAGTTCCGGCAACGTCTCTATCCTGATGAATATTGATAATACCGGAACTTACCAGGCTGCGGTCAATTATGCGGCGGGGAATTATCCCTATTCAGTCTTTGCGGCTAACCTTGACGAGGATACTTACATCGACCTGGCGGTTGCTAATCAGAATTCCAACAATGTCTATATCCTGATAAACAATGGCGACGGAACATACCAGGCGGCGGTCGATTATGGGACGGGAAACTTACCCTTGTCAGTCTTTGCGGCTGACCTGGACGGCGATGGCGACAATGACCTGGCCGTGGCTGATGGAGAATCCGACAATGTCTCTATCCTTCTCAATAAAACGGCAACGGGAGTTGATGACAGTCCCTTTGGACAAGTACCTTCAGGTTTCGAGTTGGCCCAGAACTACCCCAACCCCTTCAACCCGGCCACCACGATCAAGTACAACGTAACGACTAAGAGCAGAGTTGTAATCGACATTTACAACCTCCTCGGCCAACGCGTTGCCACCTTGGTGGACGAAGTGCAGTCAGCAAACACTTACGAGAAGGAATGGGATGGAACCGATAGCCGCGGCAAAGCGATCGGGACGGGAGTGTATTTCTACCGTATCACGATGGGCGAGCATGTATCGTCGAAGAAGATGCTCTTGATCAGGTAGGATCCGCGATCAAGTGGCCTGCCGCTTGACTGGGAGACTGGATGCCGGATCAAGTCCGGCATGACAAGGCTGAGCATAGCACCCTGTGTGACAATGTTCACAAAAAAGCCCCCGGGCATAAACCCGGAGGCTGCAATCACGACGCAGGGCGCGTGAGAAAAGAAGTTCCCTAATCCCCCAAAACGAAATCTACTTTGTAGGTTGCCCAGTACAGAATCGGCTTCCCCTGATAAATTGCTGGTTTGTATTTATTTTTCGCGGCTGCCTTTTTAGCCGCACGATCAAGCCAGACATTGCCCGAAGATTTCAGTACGGCCGACTTGAGCACCTCACCCGATTCATCAATCAACGTTTTGAGATAAACTCTGCCGGTGATGCGTGCATTCTCGGCGATACGAGGATATTCGGGCGGATGACGATAGACCAGTTCCGGCTGAGTGTCGACCGGAATGAACGTATTCATATCAGGCAGCGAGTCAAGCATCACGGCGCTGTCGCCTTGCGATGTGCTCTCCCCTGTCACCGTTGTTCCATAACTTGGCGCGGCCCACAACAGCGCGATGGCCATCAGAGTCGTCACGGCAGCGACTAATACCCTAATCCGGCGGTTTTGCAGAGTCAAATACGGCAGCACCCGGGCTTGAACAGCTGATTGATTTGCCTTTCCATGATTTCTCATTTCCTCCCAATCCTTTCTTTTCAATCCAGTTGCCTTCGTCTGCAGTACTGTCTCACTCCTCTTATGTGTAATACGAGGGAAACAGATAAAGTATTCACACAAATCGAAAGAATTCTTCACATCGGATCACTTGTTCCCTGATCATTGAGACCGTATTATGAACGCATGATTGATTCCGTATTAAAGTTGACGACAGCCAACAAACACTCAAGTGAGATTCGATAAAATGAGCAAGACTGACAAACGAAACCAGGGCTTCAATTCCCGGACAGTTCACGCTGGTTATCATGCACAATCAGGACCGGTGAACCCCCCCATAGAAGAATGTTCGACGTACGCTTTTGAAACCTGCGACGACGGTGCCACTCGCTTTGCCAGTCGAGACAAGAAAGGAATATATTCCCGGCTCTATAATCCGACCGTATCAGCACTGGAAGACAAGCTTGCCGATCTTGAGCACGGCTACGGCGGAATCGCCACAGCCTCCGGGATGGCGGCTACAAACGCAATCTATTACCACTTCCTGGACAAGAACAGCCATGCTGTTACAACTGCCTCCATGTACGGCCCCTCGCGCACTATTCTGGAAGAAGATTTCTTTTACGGCAAATGGGGGTGCCGGGCTACATTTGTTGACACTTCTGACTTGGACCTTGTCAAGAAGGCGATACGACCAGAAACAAGACTCATCTATATAGAGACTCCCGCAAACCCCACTCTCTCGATAACCAACATCAAAAAGGTCTCAGAGATTGCTCACGGCAAAAATATCCCCCTCGTTGTAGATAACACATTCTGCTCTCCATTCCTCCAGAATCCCCTCGATCTTGGCGCTGACGTCGTTGTCCACTCCATGACTAAATCCATTGGTGGCCATGCTGACGCGGTTGGCGGGATGATTATCTCAAAGACCGAAAAAGATTTCTATGATCTACGGAATATCGTCATGAACACCGGCGCCACCCTGTCCCCGCATTCGGCAGCACTTTTCTTCAAGGGCGTCAAGACGCTCGGCCTCAGGATGACGGTCATGCAGGATAACGCGATCGCTCTAGCTGACTACCTCAGGAATCATCCAAGAATTGAATGGGTGGTTTTCCCCGGATTCGATGACCATCCCAAATATGACCTGGTGAAAAGTGGTACGCAGATGAAAGGTCCCGGCTCGATGATCTGCTTCGGCGTCAAGGGAGGTCTCAACGGAGCCAGAACCTTCATGAACAGCGTTCGGCTCAACACCATCGCGGTGTCGCTCGGCGGAGTGGAATCCCTGCTTGAATCTCCCGCATTGATGACTCATGCCGGTATACCAAAGGAGAAACGAGAGGAAGCTGGCATTAAGGATGAACTCGTAAGATACTCGGTCGGGATAGAAGACGTCAACGACTTGAAAGCCGACCTCGAAAGTGCACTGGAGAAGGTCTCGTAGTCTCGCCAGCAGTACAAAACGGTACACCACTCAGAGCCGAAGGCGTCGGGGGAGAATCGAATTGTGGTATGTACCGATCGTCATCGTTGGGTACCAAATCAACCTACAACACGAACTCTACTTTGTATGTCACGCCGACCTTAACCGGTCGGCCATTTTGGATCCCAGGGCTGTATTGGCATTTGTATGCGGCCTTAACGGCGGCTTCATCCATTGCATCGTTCCCGCTCGATCTGGCCACTTGTGCCTTTGTCACTTTCCCCTGCTCGTCCACTAATGCCCACACCCATACTATACCGGTGATCCCTGCCTTCTGGAGAAGCTTCGGATACGTGGGTGTCTCTTCGTAGATCATCTCAGGCTCTACTTCGACCTTGACGAAGTCACCCATGCGAGGTTCCCAATCGCTCATAGGAGGAAGTGACCTACCCCGCAAATCAGTCTCCGGACCAGCCCCACCTCCACCGTCAAAAGGGTTTGTCCCTACCTTGTTCCTCAGATCGGCTTGCGATGCGATCAACATATCCTCGTCCGGTCCTTCCGTGTCAGGAACCGGTGTCGGAATACCGACTTCAACATTCTCCTTCCTCCGGGGAGCCTCCACTGTAAAGTCTTTCTTTTCACGAATTATCGTCGGTGGCGGTGTGGTGTTAATGATGATCTCTATGTACTCTTCCTGCGTATCAATCGGCTCAACATCGACGGCACTCAGTTGTGCCGCGACCGCCGCCGCCAACAAAACGACCAACACTGCGCTAGTAACAATCATCATAGCCACCAGCATATTGCGCTGGTAGGTCGCTTTGAGTTCGTATGCACCATAAGGGGTGCGCTGCTTGTGTTTCATTGAAGACATCCCAACCTCCTTCGTATTGGTTGAGCCGCCTGGCGAGCGGCATTCCAATGTCAGTGAAGGGCACCTTACGCAGGTGAGGCGGGACAACATCTTCCACACAGTTCTGCGGTGGAATCAACCTGTGTGGATTCACCATAATGACGCACAGAGTCCCCTTTTTGCTTACAACAAAATCGCAACAGGACCGTAAATCAGATTCAGACATAGAAAAACCCTCCGAAGAAACCTCCGGAGGGTGTAAATATTCTTTATTCTACTATCTATAAGTTACAATCTACAGTACGAAATCAACTTTGTAAGTCACCCAACATTTGATGGGTCGGCCATTCTGAATCGCGGGTTTGTATTTGTACTTGTAGGCTGCTTCAACTGCAGCTTCGTCCAGCGAAGTGGTACCCGATGTTTTGCCCACAATCGCCTTAAGCACGCTGCCACTTTCATCGACCAGCGCCTTGACCCATACAACACCGGTAATCCCGGCCTGCTCGGCCAAGCGCGGGTACTTCGGATCTATCGAGTGAATCATCTCCGGGATATGTTCCACCTTTATGAACTCATCCGGTGCCGGCAGGTAATCATCATCGGCGATGTCCACGACAATGTCACCGGCGTCACTCGAAGATGAGATATCCGGTGCCACGATTTCGGCCAGTTCGTCGCGAGTAGCGATAACCACATCTTCGTCCAACACTTCATCATCTGCGACAGGCTTCGGGATACCAACCTTTGGGGCTGCGACGTTCGGCTGGGCAAGTTCGATCTGTGGTTTGGGCTTGCTGATACTCGGTGGAGGTCCCAGATCGGCCACAGTTTTGATGACGACCGCAGGGGCATCAAGATAGTCTTCCTCGCCCATTATGGAGATCACCCACCCAATGAGTAGGATGAGCAACACAAAACCGAGCATAGATCCAGTACCGATTATGAAACTCTGCTGGTACTTGGCTTTCAGAGCATAGGCACCATAAGATGAGTACAGAGCGCTGTTGGTGTTATCAGCCATATCTTACTCACCTCCTCCTGCTGCCATCACATTGGCCAGAGCCGCCTCTAGGATCTTGTCATCGCGTGGGTTCCAATCACCGATAGCGTAGCGATAAGAGAACTTCTCATCCTTGGTAAGCTCATCTACTTTCTTACCGAGCTGGTCGGCTGTATACTTGTTCCAGGAACGCTCGATAAGGTCAACCTCGTCCAGAATGTCTACCATGTCGGCATAAGTGGCATCTTTGTGAATAAGGATTAGCGTGTTGAGCTTGTCGTTAGCTCGGTTCTGTTCCAGAAGCAAGCCCTGTAGAGTATCCGGGTTGAGCTTGTAAACTATCGAATCCGGCTTATTAGGATTCGACGGAAGCATCAGCGGCAGGTTCTCCGGTGTCGGGGTCTTAAGATTCCACCAGAAACGACTTTCCTCGTCGATCCGAATGGTCAACAGGTTAGATTCCTTGACCTCGATCTCCTCAGTCTGATCATCCGGCGGAAGGTTAATCTCCATCGCCTGAGGCATGGAAAATACCGTTGATACCATATAGAAAATGAGCAACAGGAAAGCGATATCCACCATCGGCGTCATGTCGATGCGGATCGAGATTCTGCGCTTCGGCCGTCTTAGACCTTTTTTACCGCCTTTTTTCTGGCGTTCTACTACGTCACCGGCCATGGTATATAATCACTCTCCTCTCAGGATCGTGTGTCAGTCCTACTAAATTATACAATCACAGGCATCGAAAGGCTCAACTGCCCTCCGCCGCCGCCTTCGTCTCAACTTCGTTGTCCGTGATGATAAGAAATCGCTCCAGGTGATTTTCCTGCATCGACGACATCACATCATCCATAATTCCAAAACTCGCCCGCCGGTCCGCCTTGATCACAAGTAAGGCCCTGAGAATCTTGGCGCGAGCGCGGTTAATCTCTTCCGAAACATTGTACTTGTCGCAGGTGCGAACATAGCGAACAGTAGTGTTAACCATCTGACCTTCGATCTCAATGGTAGCGATCTGGACATAATCAACATAGATTGAGTCGTACTTGGTGATCGTGATGTTGATAATGTCCTTGCCCGGCAATTCGATTTGCGAATGAGATGCGGGCAATTCTACCGCGCGTGCCTCCGGCGGCTTAAACGTGGTGGTCGCCATGTAGAAAATCAGCAACAGGAAGGCGATATCCACCATCGGCGTCATATCAATTGTAATTGCAACTCGCCGTTTCTTTCCGGCCATGACTTAGATCCCCTGTTTCGCTTTCAGGATCTGAATAATTTCAAAAGTGGCTTCATCGGTCGTGTAGTTGAAAGCATCCACCTTGTTCACAAAGAAGTTGTAGAAGAAGATACCCAAAATACCAGACAGCAAACCACCAGCTGTGTTGATCAGCGCCTCGGAGATACCGGTCGCCAGAGCGGTAGCATCAATAACGCCACCCTCGACATTACCGGTGGCGGCGAAGGCGCGAATCATACCAATCGTCGTTCCCAGCAGACCGACCATCGTTGCAATGGACGCAATCGTCGAGAGAGCGATCAGGTTCCGTTCCAACAATGGTCCTTCCAACGCATTGGCCTCTTCAATCGAAGCCTGGGTCAGCGTGATTTTCTTCTCAGAGTCATAAGCTGAACTATCCTTGACCTCGCGGTAACGGTCAATACCGGCCCGCAGGACATTCGCAGTTGTACCGCGTTGCTTGTCGCAGGCAGCCAGAGCGCCATCAAAATCATCGTTCTGGATCAGAGTGACAAGCTTCTTAAAGAAAACCTGTACCGAGCTCTTCCCCTTAGCCACCTTGTACAACGAAACGTAGCGCTCGATTACGAATACCATACACATGATGAAAATCGCGATCAACAAGACTACCAGCGGACCACCCTGGTAGACCGAGTGAATGATGGGATTCTCCGACGTTCTAAATACACCGTAAAAGAGACCACCGCCTATCGCGAAGGCTACGATCGCATTAAGCGTCACAAAGATCGTCTGTTTAACCACTGGGTCAATCCTCCAAAGTAACTATACTATAACTAATACGTTCTTTCTTCAAATCTCTGATCCCTTAGCAGCCACCAAAACAAAGGCGGCCAGAGACACTAAGATTCCCCATGACAGAGAATCCATGAACACACCAACCGAATAAGAATCTCCCAGGCTGGAAAATGCTGCTACGGAATCGAAGCCGTAGTCCGCTCCGAAAAACGACAGGAGCAACGCTAACACGAACAAGCATAACGGAATCCAGTTGTAACGAAGAATCTTCTTCAACTCCAACGCCTTTTCATCCGCATCACCCTTGACACCAAAAATGCCGTAGAGGGTATAGGCGGGAAGTCCAATACTAAGTAGCGTATAAAACAAGAAAATGACCGCCGTAAGGATTAGGACAAAGCCGGATGAGAACATGCTCCCCCCGACAGAACCAATGGAGATGAGAGCACCCAAACCGGATTTGTGAACCACCTCCTTGTGGACCTTCTTCTTCGCCACATAGCCGTGGATAACTTCCTCGGCAGTACTCCTGCTCGCTACAGCAGCATCAGGTCGTTCTTCACTCGCCTCAACGGTATCCTCGACTACAGCCACCTCTGAAGGTTCTTCCTCTACAGCCGTCTCGGATAGCAAAATTGCAGAGTCACTCTCGACAAGGGCAATTCCCAAACTGTCAGTCGCGAGCGAATCAACCACAACGGCGGCTACTGCCGTGCTATCAACCGGCGTTGGCACGGTTGTTATCTCTTCAATCTCATTGTAGAGACCGTACCACGGGATGAACAGCGTAATGAAGATTACCACCGAAGCGACCGTCAGGGTGATGCGATCACTCATATTGATGCGCTCTTCCATAAGAGAGCAATCTCTGAGGATATCCCCGCTATCCCGCTTCTGACGGACTTCATCCATCAATTTCTTTTTTTCCGCGTCAGACTTGAACAGGTCCTTCGGCTTGCCGGGGAAAACCTCGAAACCGATGAACTTGAAACGATCCTGATCACTAACGCGATTGGAACTACTTTTCTTTTTGTCCTTCTCAGGCATTCAAACTCCCAGGCAGCAACATGAGTCTGCGGTCAATTTTTCTCCGAAAACTCGAATTGGATTTCATCCCGGTTCTTCTTGGCTTCAGCATGTCCGGGTTCACACTGGAGCACACGACCATACCACTTATGAGCTTCTCTAAAATCATCCTCGCCCGCACCATCTCCCTGATTCTGAGTCTTTTCAGCAGCTCGCAAATGGTAACACTGAGCTACCCATAGCACCAACGCCACATCCGTACACGGCCCACCAGCATCGGTGGACTTGTAACAGGTATAGGCATCTTTGAGATATCCCAGAGCCTTGGTGTAGTTCTTGTTGCAAACTCCACCGAAATAGGCATAACCGAGCGATTTCTTGGCGTCACAATTGTCCGGATCAACAGTCAGCAACTGCTGGAAATACTTGACCCCTTCAGTACAGTTGGACAGCTGGTAAAGGTAGGTGTTGGCCACCATCAACATTGCTTTGACATCCTCTGGGTGATACTCGATGTACAGCACCATGTAATCCACGGCCTTCTGATACAACTCCTCCGGACTGGCCGGAAGCGCAATGTCCTCTTCCTCTTCATCAATATCTTCATCGTCGCCGTCACCCGCCTGATTGGCTAGGTTAAGTGCACAATATGCAGCGTTCTTCACGATCGAAGCGCTGGTGGAATCCAGCCCGGCTTCGATCCGCAGGTCGTAGTATTCAATCGCCTGTGCGTATGACTGAAGCGAATGATAACCAATAGCGATGTTTTGAAGCAGTCGCTTCTGTTCCGGTCTGGCTGCAAGTGACTTCTTGTAATGAGGTATAGCCGAGGCATAATCTTTGTCAGGTTTGCGATAGAAATAATCGTCACCCAAAAGTTGGTACAATTCGGCCTCGCTGATACGCGAATGGTAATCAGCATCCTGCTGACCCACCCACTCGATATGCTTCATCAGCATCTCGGCACTTTTGGCATACTCCTTGGTACCCCAGAGCGACTTGCCATAGTAGAAGTAGACATCCTTGGGCTCGTAAGGAATCGACAGAACCTGTTCAAAATACTTACCCGACTCCTCCCATCCAGACAGATTCACATACGATAGTGCGAGACCAAAAAACACACGAACATTGGAAGAATCCGGCTCGGTGGCAGCCAACTCAAGATACCGCTTGTAAGATCCAATCGTTTCCTTGAATCGCTCGTTTCGTTCGGCACGCGACCGCGAAGACAGCGCCGCTTTGAAATAAATCTCGCCGGCCCGCATCCACGCCGGGGCATGGGTGCTGTCTTTCTGGAGCACAGTACGAAGCTTCTCGATGGCACAACCATAATCCTTCGTCTCCAGGCAAGCTTCAGCCCAATGAAAATACACTTCAAGACTAGCCGTGTCCAACTGCAGAGCTTTCTCATATTCCACAATAGCCAGATAAGGAACACCCGAATAGAAATTCGCATCACCGAGATTAATATGGTACTCGGCATTCATAGAATCCCCTACGAGAGCCTGTCGGAAGGCATGATCGGCTTCCCGATAATCCCCCTGAGCCAGTTTTACCAACCCGTAGCCATTCTCAAACATGTGCTTCAGGTCCTTCTTGGCCTTTTTCCGGCCCTCTTCCATCAGCTTTTCGGCCTCGTCGAGCTCACCCAATTTGATGTAACAAAGCCCCAGGTAGTACTTGGACTCAAGGTGTTTCTTCTTCTTGGTCAGAGCCACTAAGAACTGGTCGCGGGCTTCGGGGCATCGACCCTGATTGAAGTGGATTCTTCCCAATATATAGTAGTTGTAGTGGTAAGCCGGGTCGACATCGATTTCATTGCCGAGAAGCCCAATCGCTTTGACGGTATCACCTTTGGTGAGAACCTCATTAATGATCGGTTTAACATCTTCGGCCTGAACCAAAGCTGTTGCTCCCAAAACAAGAACAGCAAACAATACTTGATAAGCAAATCGCATCAAAAACCTATTCATTAGAGTCACATATTCTCTCTACCATTATAACAAACAAGACCACATAATAATCTGAATTACAATGTTGTCAAGCTAAACTTTTTTTCGCCAAATCACCGCTCTACCGACGGCGAGATATCTCTTTCACTAGGCATAAACTGATCCAGCCGCAACAGAAAGTAAAGTAGGGCGCCCGCTACAATCAGCATCCTGACGGCAGGGGAAAGTATTACAGCAAATCCTACCTGAACATAGATTCCTGTCACGAGCAATAGTACCGCCGACAGAAGGTTAAGTATCCTGATGGTCCACTCCATGTTGTCACTCCTCTCGTACTACAGTTGACTCGTCTGTTTCTTCCAAAGCAAATGGCGGTAGAACGGTGAGCTAGTCACAGAATAGTTCAATAATCATGCCAAAAAGGACGCGCGATCCTCGTTGTCGCCATTAGTCGTTGACAAACAACATGATACAGATCGGTGGAATATTACAACGTGTGTATTAAATGCTCCCAACGCAAGATATGCGCAGCACATACCAAAATGAGTAGCCTGTAATCGAGTGTTCCCCCTATTGTTACGCAGATACGACTCTAATCACCTAACCTGCTACCACAGACAGTCGATTCGTATCCTTCCACTAACATCAAGCACGAGATGCACCAGTCCGGAGAATCGCTGAGGCCGACCGGCATAATCGAGTGCAGGATGAAAATCAAGTCGACCCCGCAACTCCCCTATTGCTTTGCGAATAGGTTTTGACACTTTGTTCGTTCGACGTACAGAGGCGTTACCTGAAGTATCAAACATGAGGACAGCGCTGACCGTATCTCGAGTGGGGAATGCACGAGCCGAAACATTGATCACCAACTCACCCGCTCTGCGAGGTACCGGTTTACGCATCAGACCAACGGTGTCGGCAATCAACTCGACTCGCCAACGTTGTGTTGGCGATAGAGTATCCGAATCATCGGGTCTCCACTTTCCGAGAGAGAAAGCTATTGACGGAAAAAGTGAAACGGCTACAAAACATTCGGACGAAACCGGCTTCCCTTTGACCACAGCTGGAGCATACTCCGCCCACAATGCCGCTGACGAAATCATCTGTGTGCAGGGAGCATAGGTCGAAAACACTTCCTGGACGTCGAGAACCTCCCCATGCTCGTCAAGGGCAATCTTCAGCATCATAAACCGATATAGGTTCGTACTGTCATCAGGCAAACTGCAAAAGTACTTGGGGAACATCTTTAGAGTAGGAAGACGGATATCATTAAGTTCGAATGTCCCCAGGTACAATTCGCGATCTACTACTCCCCCATCCTCACTGAAAGGGAACATGAAATCGGGATACTTGCGGGAAGGCTGCATAGTGACATAGACCGGCAACTGTGACGCTATCGGTTGATTCTCAAATAGCGCCGGTTCAAATGCCATCGTCTTTAGATAGTCGCGTACATATGTTGCAGTGGGAGACTGCTGGCTATCATCGGCCTCGACACCGGTCACGCGACCGGATTCATCTACTTGAATAATTACTCTGGTCCGCTCCTCTCTTGTGCGATAGGGCGGATTCGACGGCGGCGTGAACGCTGTCAGGGTATCTTCCAGATAGGCTGGCGAAAACCCAAAGAGCGACGGTCGCTCCGCAGCCGCTACACCAACGGAATCCATGAGAAGCACAGCAGACAATAGAATGGTCAAGATAATAGCCAACATATTCGTTCCTCCTGAACGTCCAGTATCATTACATGGATTATACGCTGCCACCCGATCACCGCGCAAAACAAAAAACTCTACCTCTCCCCTGCTTGACACCGGTACAAACAATGTCGTTTACTGTTGTGGCGAATTGGAGCTTTGATCCAACCGGAGGAAACTCGTGCTTAATGTTGGTCAACAATTTTTCAAGAACATGTGCTCATCATGGTCTGCCTATCTGGTACGGATCATAATCACCTTTTTCTTTGTACCCTACATAACTTCGGTACTCGGTGGTGAACGCTACGGTGTATGGGTAATAATCTTTCAGACTGTCTTCTATTTTTCACTGCTTGACTGCGGACTAACCTCGGCTCTCACCAGGTATATTAGTAAGTTTCTTGCTCGTCGTGACCATGATAGTATCAATCGAGTACTCAATACAGCCAACGTACTCTATTTTTTCACTGGTGCACTGGTTCTGGCCGGCGTGGTTGGCTTTGCTACTCTGTTCTTCCATTACTTCAAAATATCCGATCCGGCGCTGATGCATGAAGGAAGAACGGCTTTGATAATTCTCGGGGCTTTCATGGCTTTCAATTTCGTGGCTCTCCCCTTCGGCAACTCGCTCGGCGCGTTTCATCGCTACGATATTGTCAACGGTTTGAATGTCTCCGAAGAAATAATCCGTACTGCGCTTATGGTTTTCATGCTGACCCGTGGCCACGGTCTGGTGGCGCTCGCATTGGTAATTCTGCTCCTGACTGTGGTCAAGCATCTGGTGGCAGCTGGAATTCTGTTGCACCAGCAACCGGAAGTACAGATTGCCCCCTCACAAGCCGACAAACCAACAGCGCGGATGCTATTTACATATTCCAGGATCTCAATGGGCATCGCCCTGTGCTGGCTGATTCTATACAACACTGACTCCGTACTGCTTGGTTTGCTGAACTCCACAGTAGCGGCAGCAATATATAGCCCGGGTGCTCAACTGATGCGCCACCTGCGGGGTATCATCAATGCCATAGCTATTCCTCTTGTGCCGGCGGTCTCGCATATCGAAGCCACCAGTCCTCTGGAAGTCATTCGCAGTGTCTATCTGCGAGCAATCAAGTACGTCAGCTTTTTCTCCTTCTCAGTCGCAGTCGGGGTCGTGATCTACGCCCAGAACTTCGTTGATCTCTGGCTGGCACCAGAGTTCTCACAGGCCGCTGATGTCATGCGTATTCTGGCCGTAGGTACGGCCGTATTGCTGCCACAGATCATCGGTGATGCTATCTTGTTTGCCATTGAGGAACACCGCAAATTGCTGGTGGTGCTGGTGTGCGAGTCGGTTCTCAAACTCATTCTGGCTGTGTTCCTGATCCGTGAGTATGGAATTTTGGGGATGGCCTTCGCAGTAGTAATTCCGCAACTGCTACTGTTCACAACCCTCTACCCCTACATGATGTCGAAAGTGGTCAAAACATCCTGGTGGCGAATCATGCGTCGAATTGCCCTGGCCGGAACGACAGGAGCCGCTCTGACACTACCCACTGCGTATCTAATTCGATGGGTCTGGGAGCCGACAACATGGACCGGGTTCTTCGGTAACCTGTTTGTCATCCTGGCGATTTGTCTGACAGTCGGATATTTCCTGGTGGAACCAGAAGACAGAAAACGGATCAGAGGATGGACGGGACGATAGAAAGCAGTCACCTCCATGTGACATTACTTTCTTCTTGCCGTCACAAGCGAAGCTTGATGCTATAACTACAACCCTAGAATCGGAGTCCCGAGTTTTAGGAGTAGAGATCTGGGGGGTTAGGGAGGTTGATGAATTATTAACATAAGAGTGGGAAGCAGCATATAAGCAGAGAGAGTAACACTGCTTCCCACAGTAGGATATTTCACGGACACGCTACCGGAGCCGGTCCTCCCTTGAAAAGATGATCTACCAACAATGTCAACTCACTGACATTGATGCTCCTATTACAATCAAGATCAGCAGTCACCATAACCGGGGGATGAGGACCACCCAGGAATAGGTAATCAACCAGGAATGTTAAGTCAGCCACATTGGGACCGTTCCCATCTCCATTTATGTCACCAGGTATGTGACCAATAATGATAGTCGAGCCATTAAGAAGAAGCGGAGTCTCATCGGAGAAAGCACCGCTAACTGAATAGGTGACTTCGTTGATACCCCACGGTAGCCCATAACCCATTATGAATTCCTTGGCCGGGATAACCAAAGCCAGTACTTCCCCATTGAAATCGGGATGAGACGGTAATAGTGTAACCGATTCTGGTACCATCGACCCATTGATCAACAGGCTGGAATAATCTATATCACCTACAGGATCACTGCCTTGCCGGGTGATGAATATCGTATCCATAAGCGGATCCAGTGCAAACATGAACAAACCGTATTGCGGATCAGGCCGGATGGCAGCTATCAGTTCTGTCGGTGAAGGTGGTGGTTCGAAATTTAGAACTTCTTTAAGAACGGTAATAGAGGACAAATAATCCAAACCTTGGCCAACCGCAAGTTTGATTAAGACATATTGGCTGTCGCCGGGATTAAATGTCATGGGTCCAAAATTCCCCATCATCCGACAATCTGATGGATCAGAATCAATATCGCCTACACCTGTTACAGGATCCCCGGGTACCGCATACTTTGTACCGTTGGGAAGCGGTGTACCATCCCTGTTCAAACCCTGCATATAATTATAAGTCTCTTCATAATCATCAGGATCGGTTCCATTGATATATTTAATGAAGGCAGTCAGTCCGAGATTTTTGTATCCGGGTATATGGTTTCCGTCGAAAACTGCCGTACTACCCGGTGATGGTACAGTGGGTCCTTCGAGAACTTTGAATCCCACGGCTGGTGGATATACTCCGTATTTATTGTCTATCGGTTCGCCATTATAGCAGAAGAAGATATCGTCCAGAGTGTCGCAGCCAACAAGATCATCGGATGCCTGGCCGAGGTCGGAATCTGACCAGAGCGATATATAAAAATCATCAATTGTATTCCCGCCCTTATTATACAATTTGTATTTTATGTATATCGATATTCCTTCCGGACCACTGGTTGCTTGTTCGTAACTTGGAGTGAACGTAAATGTATCCGGTATGCCTGGATTACCAATTTGGGCATTAATTCTCCATATATCACCCGGATCAGGTTTGCCATCACCATAACGATGTCTAACCCATCCTCCGATCAAGCAATCGAAGTTACCAAAATCATTAAACAAGGCTTGATCCTGTGCATATGCCGGAATTTCCGAAGGAGAATAATCGGAATCTAAGATGAAGAAGTACTCCCTACCGGCTAGGCTATCACGGAATCCATTAATATCATACTGTTCGCCAGGATTCCAGATCGAGTCAGCGTCCTGTCCACTCGTATTAGAAGGATCATAAAACTCTACAAAAGCAAAATTTATTTGCCGTTCGGGTGAAGAGGTTACATCCCAGACAGTAAGATTCTGGGGAAACAATCCATCATAGGTATAGCCTTGATCGCGACGGTAGCAATATCCGTTTTGACCGGTTCCGTCCTCTATCCATCGTACTTCTACATTAAATGGAGATATGAAGTCAAATGATGAACCGAAGAATTCATATCCCAAACCAATTCCGCCAAAGAACCCTGATCCTCCCCAGTCTACACTTGTAAATGGTCTTGTCGAACCACTCCAATTCCATGAGATACCTTCGGGCACAATTACTCTTATTCTTAAACCATCTACAACCGGGCTGCTGTCATCTCCGCTGAAATTCGTCTGGTTAGTAAGGAGTTCTACGCTGGTTGTCGTGTTTATCAGATTCCAGACCGCACCATACCCTACGACACTATCAATAACAACCATGTAATCATCACCAGTGAATGCCGAACCGTCAACAATATCTACCTCTACGCCCACATCTGAATAACCATAGTGATATACCGGTATCGTATAGCTCAGAGGTATAGTAATAGAACCGTCTTGATCCTCTGCCCAGACTGTTTGCTGCACCTCTATTCCAAGCGGAGCGGTTTCCCCTGAGCGGTTATCGTGTTGAAGCGGATCGGCGTCGTTGAAAACTGCCCACAGCATTTGATCACCGATTATCTGTGGATTTCCTGATTCATCAACCGGCGCGCCCTGATCAACCGGCCATTGCAAATAATCGATGTTCGGATTGCTTTCTAAACTGTCTTTGTACAGCTTATAAACCCTGAAATCCGGATTATCGGGTTGATAGGTTCCACCTGCCATTGGACCGGAGACGTACTCATCGGAGTATTCGGCGATGGCCACCCGAATTTCGCTGTTGACAAGGCCACCCATCCATAGTCCGGCTGCATATAGTACACTCATATCGAGATTGCTATTCATAATTTCCTGATTGGAAACGTATGGATAATATGTACCGAAATCATTGCCGAATATACCAGCCAGATCACGACCGAAATTGCCGTGGTTTGTTACAAACATCAGGATTTTATTGGCATTGATATACGTGTCATTGTCGATAGATTTGGAGTCTTCAAACTCACTTTGAGGTTCATAGCCCGGAGGGGGCGCAGCCATAACCAAGGCGGATAATAAGAATATCAATACGAACAAGTATGCTGTTTTCATAAGTACCTCTTATTCCTACAATTTGCAGTATCTTGATATGTATTTCAGCGTGTAGCACGCTTGGTTCCTAAGATTAATAAGATACTCCATTCAACTAATATTGTCAACATGATTGCATTGGTAGTAGTGAGAATAATTTGTAATAACGGTCATTATTACAAATTAGCAAATCGAAGAATAGATTGTAAACTCTCACTGGTACTGGAATAAGAATGGGAAGCAGACCAACCCCTGCTTACTCCCATTTTCATAACTCAACGCCCCCCTAAAAACTCTCCTACCGTGAATCCTTGTTCGCGAAGAAACAACGCACCGTCCTTATGGTTACGATACATCTTGGAAATACTGCGCGTGCCACCGATGGCTATCATCCTCTTCAACTGGCCATAAGTAACCGTATTGTCTATGATATTGACCGACCACTTCATATTGTGTTCACGGCACCATCGTAGATGATCGCCTATCATTCTGATACATTCCGGGTGACAGGTTTTCCACTTCAATAGGTCAGTCAGTTCAACCCAGGGTTTCTCAATAATCGGAGTGACCTTCTCCTCGAAATCCCTGAGATATGCCAGAGTTGTATCAGGACGAAAAATGCCGTAGATCTTTTCGTAGACAACGCCATTTTCCTCATCAACGTCAATATCATATTCCAAGTGCCATCCGTTCATAACTTCCATCCTGTCGAGCGGTCTAGCCAATTTGCAATGACTGGGCTTATTATTAGTATACTGCTCCTATCCGTCGCAGTCAATGCCTAAAGCGCCGATTGTAACAATTGCGCCCCCCTTCTGCCCTCGCCGAACGCATCGCCGAAATGCTGTTAGTCACTCAACGTGGCGAAATCTTAACTTCCAGCAGGAACCTTCGGCCCAAACCGGGATAGTCGCCATCACCTGTTGTAAACCCAAACTGATCCGGACGACGCTGGTCAGTGAGATCATGAACGGATAATCCAAAGTGAAAGACACGGGACAAATGAACTCCCACTCCCAGTCCCAGTTCATAGACGGATGAGATTTCTTTTTCGCTTCCCCCCCACATTTCAATCGAACGCTCGGAAGTGTGTGACACCGTCACACTGCCATCCCAGAGCGCAGAATGCACTGCAAGGTCCGCACGCCACTTGATATCCGGTACATAATATGCCTTAACAAAGGTCTGCCCATGATCGGTAGTCTGCTCAGCCTCTTGTACAACCCCATCCCAGCTCAAACTGATTCCACTGCCCAGATCGGCTTCCAGGTTGATGTCAATTCCGGTCGAACGGAAACGCTCAACATTCACCGGCGCCGAGCGGAAGATCGTCGGATTGTACTCATACAAAATGAGCGAGGCGATACGTTGGTGAAAAACAGTCGTCATACAACTCAACCGGTCGCCCAGAGCAGAAACGGCGACGCTGCCGTGAAGAGATCGCGCTGTTTCGGGATCAAGGCCAGAGTTGCCGGCAGTATAAACATCGTCAGCGAATTGCTCGGCAATACTCGGTAGACGAAAGGCGTAGGCATAGCCGAGTTTGACACGAACAGAATGTGTGGCATGGTAGTTCAAGCCCAGATTGTAAGAGGGTTGCGTTTTTCTTCCACTAACAAACTGGAGTCGCCCACTCACATCGATGTGCATGCGATTCCACTCGGTAGAGGCTACATTCGACCACACATCAAATTGGTTCTGACGCCCATCCCAGTCGGCCGCTGTTACGTATCCATATTCGTATGGCGCAAATGGCCCAACGATATTGGTAGCGTGACTGGTATCATCGCTGCTGGCATGAAGAGACCCTGACAGCCAGTCCACTCCCCCGGCCAGAACCATTGGTCCCGTATCTCTTATGAGCCTGACCGACAAGCCGGACGACCGTTTCAAATACCGACTGTAGGCCAGCACATCAACAGAATCGACATTGAACGATTCATCTTCCCCTTCATAAAAGAAACTGTAGTTGTAGAGCGACCTATATTCCAACTCCTTCTTCTCCCAGAACAGATCAACCTGGCCACGGGTCGATTCATCGTCGTCGTATCGATATTGAAGGTCAAACGAATAGTTCTCATCCTGCTGCCGGGCAGTGAGGCTATTGGATTCGTTGTTGCCGTAGGCCGGAATGAAATCCTGATCGGGCACCGGACCGGGCACACCAAGGCTGTCGTTGAAGTAGCGAGCGGTAAATGCCAGGGCATGACAATTATCACCGGAGACATAGTCGCCGCGCACACTGCCGAGTAGCCTGTCGACTCCACCATTTGCGCGTCGGTTATCGGTCGTGACCTGCTCCATCCCGACCCCGATTCCCAACGGACCAATCTTGTGAGCCATGTCGGCACGATATTGCCGGTATCCGAACGATCCAATCCGACCAACAAAATCGGTCCGCTGAACCATCGCGTTGCGCGAAATGAGATTCACCACTCCGCCGACAGCATCCGAACCATAGAACGCTGACTGCGGTCCTTTAACGATTTCCACGCGCTCGAATTCATCCGCACTGAAATCGGAAAGATTGAACCCGCCCAACGAATAGTCTTTAACCACTCGTCCGTTGTATAGAAGCAGCATATGACGATTGAACACCCCCCAACTGGAAAGCGTCGCCACCGAACCGTCACCATTGTAACTGCGAATGTCGACTCCGGCTTGACCTTCAAGTACAGTTGCCAACGATGGTTGGGCTAACTCCCGGTCGAGGGAAATGATTGTCGCGGGCCAGATCGCTTGTTCGAACGATAGGCCGTAGCGATTGGCGGTGACAACGGTTGAATCGTCGAGCTGATGCGGCGATTCAAGACTGCCTTTGTTCTCGGTTGCAGTGGCTCCCAACGCGCCACAAACAACTACCAGACACGTGCAAAGAAAAACGCGCCTCATAATGATGACCTCCTGAGCAGCCACCGGCGCGGAAGAACAAACCGTCGTACCCGCGCAGACGGCGCCTGGATGCAAATGCGGTTATGGCAGGTTTCCTGGCTTGGGCATTAACCCCGTTCGACGCCTTCCCCGTGCCGCCATCGGCGGGTCTATTTACGAGTGGCATAGTGTCGAACGAGTAGCCGTTACAGTAGCGGGGCTGCGATGGAGTCTCACCATCTTCCCTATTATCCGTCCCCATCGGACGGCACCACAACGATGTAGGGGTATGGTAATTCGGAACAGAGTAACAGTCAAGTACATTAGCGCGATCGTCAAGCGGCAGGCCGCTTGACCTACTATTATCTTCAGTGAGCGGAGTCGAAGGGGGCGTGGTGATAAGATTCCCGGTCAAAATGAGTTTGAGCTGGACACTCATTGTTATCTCATTTGAAGTATTGCTTGAACTCCTCCGCTGGTTCCCTGTCGGAGTAGATGTAGAGCATGACTCCATTCGGATCCAGAATTGCAAACCCACGATCGCCCCACGGGTGATCTTCGATTGGCATGATGGGAGTTAGACCCTCACCAGTAAGTCGTTCATATTCCGCATCCACATCTGACACCGAGAAATTATATGTCAGACCCGCCGGGTTGCATGCTGGAGGTCCCTGCTCTTGCGGTGACATGAACTGCAGCTCGGAAGTTTCCTTGCCGATTTGTAGATTCACATACCAACCGCAGTCAAATGTGATCTTAGCATGGAAGTGCTTTACATAGAAGTCACGGGATTCTTCAATCTTCTCTGTGACGATGCACGCAGACACTGTTTCTGCGATCATTACTCTTCCTCCTCATCCAATAAGAACGATCCTTTGATATATGAAGACAGGTGTTTTTCCTTCAGGTCATTCAGACACCGAATCTTGATATGCCGCATGATGTGACCTTTGCCTTCCAGCATTGCGTCTGGATCTTCCAATTCCACACCACGATCAAAGATTACGGAAATATACTTCTTGTATGGCATAATACCGACAAAAGCACGATCACCCTTGAAAAAGCAAAGGGCATTCCATTTTATATCTTCACGCACTTCATCAGATTGTTTAAGAGCCAACTTTCTCAAACGCGATACTATGGTCTCTTCATTCTTGCTCAATATC
Source organism: Candidatus Zixiibacteriota bacterium (assembly GCA_019038695.1). NCBI lineage: Bacteria > Pseudomonadati > Candidatus Zixiibacteriota > Candidatus Zixiibacteriota bacterium. The sequence continues at coordinate 2,857 of JAHOYZ010000021.1, read as the reverse complement.
ATCATGAAATCGAGAATTTTCTCATTCTTTTCCATCATATTACCTATTGCTGAGAACTAACGATAGATTTCCTTTTTTTGCTATATACCGTGACACTGATGTTGGCACAATCACAAATAGACCTTCCAGTTGTGTATACTGGGCGGTGGCCCAGCCTGCAAACACTTCCGAACCTTCTTTTAACGTCATTCCGGCGAACGCCGGAAACCAGGCTTCCAATCCAGAACTGGATGCCGGATCAAGTCCGGCATGACAGAGCGTTCGACTTGGTTTTGATCTTGGATTGCCTCTTGTTTCCGTGGGCGGCAGACGCCCTCGTCTGCCCCATTCCTATGCGACGATTCCCTTCCTGTCACTCCCGCGAAAGCGGGAATCCAGTCTTCTCTTCTCAAAATGGGTTCGTTTGGTAATACGCGTTTTGCGTTTTTGGTGTAACTCCTTGTCATTGGATGCGTACGGCGGATTTGCTTATAGTTTCATGCCGTGAAATTGTAGTGAATATGGGGCACTTTTTGTATTGCTTTTGGATATGAATTGGGGTTCGTCCGTTTTGTGCTTGTCTCATAAACAAGGGACGGGAGGAACAAGTTGGTGTGATGTTGTAGGGAAAGGGCGTTACATACCCACCCGACGCCCGCCAAAGGGGCTTAGGGATGGGGTACCGGTGTTGTCTCGGACTGAACCCATAGCAAGCTATGGGGCACCGGGGCCAGCCTCAAGTCCGTATTGACAGCTTCAACCTCACGGCATCAACTCTCTTCAAATTTGCATCAATCAGATCGTGAATGCTATCGGGATGAACGGCGAATAGTCCATTAGAAAGCCCGATCATGTTAGACGAGGCTTCGTCGATATCCTGTGTCGTGGGCAATTTGGCACGCAGGCGAATCCACGGTCTTGTGGTTAGTTCATAGGAGTTTGCACGAAGTTGGCCCGCAAGATGACGGAGTTCCCTACTAGCCAGCTGTAGATCTTCGGTCATCAAAGTGCTCGGATTGCAGTAGGCATTCGCATAGAAGTCGAGAGCATATGCCACTTCTCTCACTGTACTCCTGAACCTGATGATCGGCTCTATGAGAAACTTCTCAGTCAGGCGGCCAACAACAAGCACAAACAATCCACCTAATACAGTTAAGGCGGCTGTTAGGGATATCGTTAGGACTTCTGACATGCCTTCGCCCAAGAAGGCTTGTGCTTCTTCTTTGTCCGTTGTGATCTCCAAACCCTGCCCGTGGAGTCCGTTACCTCGGCAATAACGTCCCTCCAATCCCGCGAATACTTCTCCATACCTACTTGTTCCATAACAATGGTCATGGGAGGGTCACCTTCTTTCAATGTTCGCCCCGCGATAGCGTCTTTGAAGAGAAAGCGTGAAGGCCTAGACCCCTTAGGGAGTTTGAAACATGCATGACTTACGAAAACGGGTCTTCTTCCAGTATTGTGAATGGTAACTACCGCGTAGTATTTACTTGGATTTGCGTTTTTCTGGTCGAGTATTCTCGACAATTGCTCCTCAGTGAACATCGGCAATCTATATCGTAGTAGTTTCTCATAACCATCGGTCACACTTAGATCCCATACAACTCCAACAACTACCTTGGCTTTGTCCCGTAGGAAGTTCACAGCCCCGAGAACTAGTGCTGAAACCCCTACAACGATGCCAAGCACCGTACCGATGTGATTTAGTATGTCTAAGTCCATAGGCTACACGATAACATGAAAACAGCTCTCGTCAATCACAAAAAAACCCCTCTATTACTAGAGGGGTTTTTAATTTAAACCCGGCAGCTTTCTACTCTCCCACGCAGTGACCCACGCAGTACCATCGACGTAGACGGGCTTGACTTCTGTGTTCGGAATGGGAACAGGTATGGCCCCGTCGCCATCGCCACCGGGAATACTTTTCATAGATTTTTATTCGAGACGCGATATTGCTTTGGCATCGCCTAATAGGCTGTGCCGCTTTGATCATACGATCAAGTAACAAATTTTTATATCGGTTAAGTCTCACGACCGATTAGTATCACTCGACTGAACACATTACTGCGCTTACATCTGTGACCTATCAACCTGGTAATCTTCCAGGGGTCTTCAGGAACCGAAGTTCGGGAGATCTAGTCTTGGAGTTGGCTTGGCGCTTAGATGCTTTCAGCGCTTATCCATTCCCAACGCAGCTACCCTGCGATGCGGCTGGCGCCACAACAGGTGCACCGGCGGTTGGTTCAATCTGGTCCTCTCGTACTAAGATCGACTCTCCTCAAGTTTCCTACGCCCGTATCAGATAGGGACCGAACTGTCTCACGACGTTCTAAACCCAGCTCACGTACCACTTTAATTGGCGAACAGCCAAACCCTTGGGACCTTCTTCAGCCCCAGGATGTGATGAGCCGACATCGAGGTGCCAAACCCCTTCGTCGATATGGACTCTCGGAAGAGATCAGCCTGTTATCCCCGGAGTACCTTTTATCCGTTGAGCGACGGCACTTCCATTCGCTACCGCCGGATCACTAAGACCTTGTTTCCAACCTGCTCGACCTGTATGTCTCGCAGTTAAGCTCCCTTATACCTTTACGCTCTACAGCCGATTACCACCCGGCTTGAGGGAACCTTTGCGCGCCTCCGTTACATTTTGGGAGGCAACCGCCCCAGTTAAACTACCCGCCTGATACTGTTCCTGGACCAGATTCATGGCCCTAGGTTAGACATCCAATGACACAAGGGTGGTATTTCACCGGTGACTCCACCGACACTAGCGTGCCAGCTTCAAAGTCTCCCACCTATGCTACACGTGCAACACCAAATACCAATGTCAGGTTATAGTAAAGGTTCACGGGGTCTTTCCGTCCCGATACGGGTA